>NZ_AUNI01000011.1 GCF_000447795.1 Bacteriovorax sp. Seq25_V
GCAGCTAAAAAAGCTCCAGCTAAGAAAGCTACAAAAAAAGTAGCAGCTAAAAAAGCTCCAGCTAAAAAAGCTACTGCTAAGAAAGCAACTGCTAAAAAAGCAACTGTTGCTAAGAAGAAATAATTAATCTTCAAAATTGGCCTTCGTAAGAGGGCCTTTTTTTTTGCCTTTTTTCATAAATTACCGATTTTTCAACTCTTTTCACCCTGTAAACTTTCTTGTTCCTTGCCAAATTCACAGAATTTCTGCTAAAAGCATCTTCTATTAAACATAGAAACTACTTGTCGCCAGAATTTATAACTGAACCGATGGGTGGAAAGCGCAAATTCGCCTCTCCATTTTGAGATTTTGTCCTCTGTTCTGGCCTGTATTTGGAAAATTTATGAGTGAAACGACACCAACTGGTCTAGGGATTAGTAAATTAGACATGAAAAAAGAGGTTTTTATTGATTCAACTACTGGAGAATCAATAATTAAGCTTGGCGATTTAACGTTTCCTCCACGAAAAGTCTGGATCAAGACCTTTGGTTGCCAGATGAATTACCATGATACAGAGAGAATTCTATCTCACTTGAAGAATTTGAACTTTACTCATACTGAAGAATTAGAAGAATCAGATTTAGTTTTATTTAACACATGCGCGGTAAGGGAACTTGCTAATAATAAATTCTACTCACAACTTGGTGAGATGAAGCACCTTAAGAAGAAAAAAGGTGGGGATCTTGTTGTTGGAGTTGGTGGATGTGTCGCCCAAACGGAAGGTAAGGATCTTGTAAAAAAATACTCTCACCTTAACTTTGCCTTCGGCCCAGATACAATTGACTCGATCGCTGATATGGTTTTTAGAACATATGCAGGGGATGATAAGTTTGCAGTTAATACTTGGGATCGCAGTAGTGACTTTTCAATTGAGACTAAGATCACTCATGGTTCACCTCAGGCTTTCGTCAATATTATTAAAGGGTGCGATAAATATTGCACATACTGTATCGTTCCATATACTCGTGGAAGAGAGAGATCTCGTAAGCTTGATGAGATTGTTCAAGACGTAAGAAGGCTAGTTCAGTACCAAGGTGTTCAAGAAGTAATGTTACTTGGACAAAACGTAAACTCTTTTGGGAAAGAAAATGGGGAAAGAATCTCTGATTTAATTATGGCCCTTGATGAGATCGAGGGATTAGAGCTTCTAAGATATACAACTTCACATCCATATGACGTTTCGGATGATCTTATTGAAGTTCATGGGAAAGCAAAGAAATTATCAAAACACTTGCACCTGCCGGTTCAGTCGGGTTCAGATACTGTCCTTCAAAGAATGAATCGTGAATATACAAAAGAGCACTACTTAGGGCTTCTAGAAAAACTAAGAGCTGCTCAACCTGAAATCGTGATCTCTACAGATATCATCACAGGTTTTGTAAATGAAACAGATGAAGAGCATGAAGAGACAATGGATCTTCTAAGAAGAGCAAAATTTGATTTCATTTACTCGTATGCATACTCACAAAGAAATAAAACTCGTGCCGCTAAGATGGATGACTTCTTAACAAACGAGATTAGAAAGCAAAGACTTCACCAGGTTCAGGCCCTTCAACTTGAAATTCAAGCTGAAGAGAGGAAAAAAATGGTGGGACAAGAGTATGTGGTACTCGTTGAAGGCTTCGGTCATATGAAAGGTGAAAAGAAGTGGAAGGGACGTTCAAATTGTAATCGTATTATCCACTTTAAAGCTCCAGATGATGAAGTGAACTTAAAATGGAATTGGGTTAAGCTAAAAGTTACTGAAGCAACAGCTCTTTCATGTCAGGGTGAGCTCTTAGAAGTTCAAGGACGTCGACCGACTTCTTCTAAAATCCAATAATTTATATAACTTAGTTAAATAAACTTCATTCAAATGGCGGCAAAATCAACCGCCATGAGAATTTCTTCTTTTAAAAAAGTATACAATTATCAATAGGAGCGTTTATGAAACGAATTTTGATATTATTACTTTTTTCTTATAAGGCCTTCGCAGTTTCGGAGCTGGACTTTGATTTTAGCTATAGTAAGAATAAATATGGTTCAAACAGACAAAATTATAATATGTCTCGAACGTACGCAGGCTCAATTGCCTTCTATTTCTTTAATCTCACTGCAATTGAATTAAATTACTCTGAATCAAATGATAAGACAGTGGTAAATCATGATACTTCAAAGGCAACGAATCTTGCTATTGAAACAGAGACTTCGGTGTTAAAGACATCAACGTATGGAGTAGGGCTCAGGCAGGCACTGGCGCATAAGAATTCCTTCCTCATTCCGACTCTAAGTCTTGGATGGGCGAGACAGTCATTTACAGATAGTGCAAGTGCAACCATCATCGATAAGAGTGATAGTAGTAGAACCGTCTACGAAACCGGTGAGTCCGTTATCACATACGATTCTGTCTTTGCTTCTTTTGGCCTGAAAATAAGATTGACGAAGACTTTCTATATCAAGGGAGCAGTGAAGACTGCCTTCAGGGCCTTTGAATGGAATCAGGCAAAAGATCAGTTAAACTATACAGCTGGAATTTCGTGGATATTTTAAAGGGTCTAATTTTAGTTTTAACGTGCTCTACCCTCGTATCCTGTGCAAAGGTGTCTTATCTGACAGAACAGGGAATAGGGCAGTTTAAAATCCTCTACGATGCTAAAGACAATCAAGAAATTCTTAAAGATCCTACTATCAAGCAAGAGCATAAAGATAAAATTCTCTTGATTGAGAATTACAAATCATATTTCTACGAGTATTGGGGGAGAGATTCTTCAAAAATTTATTCAGAAACAACAATTCTTGATAGAGATGCCGTCACATACTTAGTAATTGCATCGCCAAAGGATAAGGTCAAGGCCATCGAAGAGTGTTTTATACTCGCAGGTTGCTTCCCATACCTGGGTTTTTTTAAGAAATCCTCTGCTATTTCCTATGCAAAGGAGATGGAACAGAAGGGTAACGAGACCTATATGAGAAAGGTTTTAGCCTACTCAACTCTTGGACGATTCAACGACCCAATTCTTTCAACATTCTTTCTCTACGACAAATTTGAACTTGCTGAAACTGTTTTTCACGAGCTCTTTCATACTATCTTGTTTATCAAGGATGAAGTTGATCTTAATGAAAACTTGGCAAACTTTTTTGGCAAAAAGATGCTTGAGATCTATTTTTCGAGTGAGAAAGATGGCAAGGATAGTCGAAAACTTAAAAAATATTTTGAACAAGAGAAAGCTTACCGGGAACTGTCATCGTTTATTTCTGATTTTGGAAAGCAATATGAGTCGCAACTTGAAAAAAATTGGAGTGACGATGGGAAAAAGTCCTTTCTTGATACTAAATTCATTCCTGGGATTAAGGATAAGTGTGTCGAGTTAAAGTTACAAGATCACTGTTGGCCGCTGAGAGTAACATGGAATAACGCAACTTTTGCTGCATTTAAAACTTATGAAAAAGGGCAAGATCAGATTGCTGAACTATTAAATTCCCACGATGGAAGCTTGAAGGAGCTTTTTAGTTATATCGAAAAGAAATACCAAGATTATAAAGAGACCGAAAAAGAAATAAGTTTTGAAAAATACCTCTTACAATAGATAAAAGCTTTGTTATGATAATAAAATATCGGAGCTTTTATGAAACATATCTACTTTATAGATCCCCTTGAGAAATTAAATACAAAAAAAGATTCAACCATGCTGATGGGTCTAACTTCAAAAGACATAGGACATGAAAGTTATTTTCTATTTGAGAAAGATTTCTTTATCCAAAATACAAGCGAAATGATTTTTGATTGCTATGAATTCTCTGGTGAGATTAAAGAAGATTTCTACGTTGCTAACCTTCAGTTAGGAGAAAAGAAACAAGTCAAGCTCGATGGAAATTGCACACTCCACATGAGAATTGACCCTCCATATGATTCACGCTACCAACGCTACCTTTGGATGTTGAATTTTTTAAGTGAGAAGGGTGTGAATGTTGCCAATAATCCAATTGGGATTATGAAGCATAACGAAAAACTTGAGGCCTACAAAATTGAAGGTGGTTTTGAAAGCTATGTCGGGGCCTCTCTATCTGGAGCAATAAAGTTCGTTCAAGCATTAAAAACAGATGGTGTTGAGTACTTGATTTTAAAACCACTTGATCTTTTTCAAGGTATTGGTGTCGAAAAAATCCATGTCGATCAACTAGAAGAGCGTTTTCCAAAAAAAGCAAAAGAATATCATGGACCAGTTGTTATTCAGGCCTTTGAGGCAAAAGTGGCAAAAGGTGAAATTAGATCAATCTTTTATAAGGCCAAAGAGCTTGGAACAATTTTAAAAGTTCCCAAGGATGGAGAGTTCCTTGCAAATATTGCACAGGGGGCAAGTTTTCATCAAGTGGAATTAAGCTCAAAACTAGTTCAAGAATGTGAGACTGTATGCAAAAATCTAATGAAGGATGGAGTTGATCTTGTTGCTTTTGATATTTTGGGTGACAAAATTTCTGAAGTAAATGTGACTTGCCCTGGATTATTAGTTGAAGTGTCCCATGCAGTTGGGGAGAACTTGGCAAAGAAGCTTTTTTAAATTCTTTGCCTTTTACTTTTAGTATCTCGGTGCTGAGGCCGGAAAGTTCTTTGTATAGTCTGTCGCAAATTGGATATCAAATTTTACACAACGACTAAACCAAACAGCATCCATTGGACAATATGTTTGTCCATAGTAATCTGTCTCTGAGCCACCACCTTCTTTATGGTATGTACAAGAGTAATCCCATTGAACACCAAGAACATCGATAACAAGTGGTTGTCCCGAAGATTGAACTGTAAATTCTTTAACTTTTGAAACAGTATTAATTCCAATCTCTGAAAATCTTTGTGTGTAAATACAACTACCAGTTTGCTTTCTTACGCAAACATCAACAGATAATTTCGTATAAGCAGAAGGGTAGGTATCACACCAGTTCCCGTGAGCATCTTTTGTCTCGTTTTTACTCGGAGCTGACCTCGCACGAACTCTAACGTTAAAACGCGAGTCTGTTTGAAAAATTTGCTGATCATCACTGGAAATATTTGTAAGAGAAGACCATAGTGGTCCACTTTGTGGATTATAGCGATTATCTCCGGTCGTACCATGAAGAACAATATTATCTAAAGAATAGTAATCAGTTGTCTGTCCAGCATCAGCTTCGCCCTCTTCTGTTCCATCGTTTGTTGAACCTGAAGAACCACCCGTGTTACCGCCGCCATTTGTAACTGTACCCACACTGTCATTAGAGAGATTTCCCGAAGAACTCGATCTATTTACTGACTTTTTTTGCATACAACCACTTAGAATCATTAAAGAAATAAGTATTGTTAGTGTTGCTTTCATTATGTTTTATCCCCATTGATCTTACAACTTCTCACAATCTTATCGGTATCTTTTTGTAATCCTTTAATTTGTATAAAATGGTCAAGATTAGTCCCCTTGACCGCAATTATTTGCTCACATATCATTAATATGTGAACTTAAAATGGTTAGGAAAACAATACTTTCAATTTTCAAACTTTATCTGTGAAGATGACTTACTTGCTAGCGAAATTGTCGTGAACGCAGCTAATAATCTTCTCCTTGAAAATGCTGAAGTCCTCCGCCGCCCAGAGGTTCGTGATCACCAAATCATTATTTTTAAATTACTTCTGACGATGGCAAAGAGAAAGCTTGCGAGCTATTCCCGCCATACACAGGATCTATCAAAAAGAGCGGTCTTCTTTCTAGGAAGCTTTCTCGATTTTGACGAAGCTGAATGTGCGTATATTTCTGATATCCCCGAAACTCAAGTCCTAAAAATTGTGGAGAGTTTTCGCTACAAAGTTTTAGAAGGAAATAAGGTTAAAAATGAATATCGCGCCTAATATTTCAACTTGTTTTTTCACTAAACAGATCACTTTAAACAATGAGCTAAGATTCAAAGATCATATTGATAGCTGCCCAAGTTGTAAGAAGAAAATCTTAGGACTTCTTAAAAATGAAGAACTCATAAAAGAGCATTTCAATGCTTATCAAATTAGTGAGGAAGTTGAAGAGCAATTAATGGCTGATCTGGCCCTTATTGAAAAGAAGATTTATCCTCCAACATATAGAAGAGCGTTAAATAGTTTTTTAAACTTCTCTCTTTTAATTAAAGTAAATAGCTTAAGTTTTTTAAAAAATATTTTTTCAGCAAAAAATATTTTATGGATGGCATTTGCGATTGGATTTTATTTAATAACGACTCGAGTTATTAATACTTAGTTGAAAGAAAGCCGTGTACTTGCCATCTTCGTCTTTAAGTTCCTTGGCAATATTTGGAATCTTATTCATTTTCTTTAATGCCTCTTCAAACAACTTATGAACATCATCGTCGTTGGATGACTTTAAAATTTTAATCACTTCTGCATTTCCCTCACTATCATAGCGAATCATTGCGGTTAGAATCGCTGGGGGATGACTTCTTAATTTACTTTCAAGATAAGGCTTATCAGAAGTTAGTGATGTCACTGTCGAATGAATCGAGTTTACGTACTGGCCGGCTACTCGTTTGAAAAATGAATAAAAGATTTTTTCAAAGTCATTAAGCTCATCAATACTAATCCCCTTTGGGGGAATGAATTGCATATTGTAGTCCATGGCATTGAGTAGGGGATTTTCAACTTTCTTTTCTTTTTTTACTTCTTGGATCATCTGCTTTGTTGCGTAGTTGATTCGTGCCTGAGTACTCTCTTGGGTTGCGAGTCTTTTACCCTTTTTCTCAACCACCTTCTTCTTTTCTACATTCTTGAGTTTAGATGATGGAGTAACCGCAAATTTCTTTAGAATATCACCGTCAACTTTCTTTGACGGAGTAGAAATCAGCTCTTTTAACTTCGATTCCTTTGTTCCAATAGTGCGTACTTCGTTATTATTCTTGATCTTTATTGAAAGTTTTTGCGGCTCATTCTTGGCATCCATTGGGATAAATCCCAGGAGTCCATGTATCAGCATTAATGTGATAACAAAGAATATGTTGATGGTTTTAGTGTGATAATCACCCATAATCAATATTGTGGACCTAAAAATACCCATTGCAAAGGCAAAAAGTGACACCTTTTACTCATGCTGCTTAGAAGTGTAAAATCATTTTAGGCATGGAATTGCCGTGTTTATCGATAGATCGAATTTCAAGGACTTATCAAAATGAGCAGGATGCTAATACAACGCTTTGCTAGAACGAGAACAATTTTAGTTGCCGCTTCAGCGCTTTCAATCTTCAGTGTAGGCCATATGCTTTATGACCTAACAGCTAAATATAAAAGAGTAGGGCAAATACAATCTGGTCTACAAATTTGTGGAAGTAGGGCAAATCAATCATACACGGCTTCAGTCATTGGTGATGCAAGTTCAATCTATCTCGATAGTAATTTTACAAGCGCAACGGAGGAATGTTTTGCAGAAGCCTCAACTCTAGTTGAAGATTTCAAATCTCTCCCAACTGCAATTGCTAAAAAAATGAATACTCTAGTTTCAAATGTACATTGGTTCCATGAATCTCTTCGTTCAACCGGAAATGGTTTCACTGTTAAAGCATCAGATGATGGAAGAAATACGTCGTCGAAATATTCTGCAGTAGAAAGTGAAATTGGTGCCACTACTGAACTAATTGATTCACATGGAGAACAATTAAATAACTCACTATCAAATCTTAAAGTTGCTCTATTTTTTTCAGGGTTAGTTCTTTTAGTTTGTGGTGGATGGGAAGCAATTGAGAGACGCAAATTAAAGCAAGCTCAATCTGAAATCGAAGATGAAGCATTTGCGGAGTTAATTTCGGAAGATCATTCAACTGCAACTAAAGTTGAAGAAATCATCGTTCAAGCTCTTGAGCTAAATGAGATGGTTCACTGTTCTAAACTTCTAACAACATACAGACAGAATGTTTTAAAATCATTTGAAAACCTTTCAACATATACGCCAATGAAAGATCTTGTTACTCCAATGGCGATGGTAACATCAACAGACGAAGTCGAAACAGAGATCAAGGCAAATCAAGTTTGGGAAGAGTCAGAGGCCGTAGAGGAGAAGGAAGAAGTTTCTTGTGACATCGAGCCGATCGCATCTAAAATTGTAGATCATTTATCTAATAAATTAATTGCTGAAGGAATCATGGTCGATATGGACCTTGCTGATTCATTCGTCAATGGTGACGCAGAAAGTTTAGAGCAAGTTCTTTACTATGTAGTTCTTGATGCTTTAAAAAATACAAACTACGCATCTGATAAAAAAGTAGTGATTAATGGTAAAGGTTTAGGAAGTGTTTACAACCTTGAAGTAACGTCATGCGGTCAGGGAAGAGAGTCAATCGAAAACACATCAATCGAAATCTCTAAAGAAATTATCGCAGATCTCAACGGAAGAATGGAAGTTGTAAATTATTACAATGACCAAAAAGAAGTTGCTGGTAGAAAAGTTAGAGTAATCTTAAAAACAGCTCAAAAAGAAAGAGCAATCATTACTCCAGCGCAATCAGAAAAAACTCTTGTTCGCCTTGAAAAAGGAACGAAGAGAGAAATTCTCGAAAGACTTAACGCTTAACTGCCCCCGGGCAGTGGTGTTAGCACTCCCAAATTCTCATTGTGATAACACATATAAATTTCCAGATGTTTCCTCAAGGCATCTGGACATTTCGTCGTCCCCCATGTCTTCTAATTAGTTTTCCAATTCCATCTCTAAGCATTGCGAAGTTATGATTTAATGTGAAAATTGGATCAAACCTTAATCTCTTGAGCTCCCCTTGACCAGTTGAACATCCTCGACCACCTATGAATTGCTGATGAGTTGACTGTGGTAAATAAGTTCTAACCACGGAATTATAGACACTATGATCATCAGACTGTACGAGTGCGTTTGGTTTTACACAGTTTTTGATTTCTCCAAATAAACTTCTCAACTCTCTTAAATGTTCACTCTTGCGCTTCCCATATTTTCGTCGAGACTTTTCAGCAAGCAAGCCGTTTGCAGGTATCCGTGCAACTCGAAAACCAGTATTGATCGATTCTTTGCGTTTACCACCATCGAAACCGACAAAGGCTTCATCTTAGTATGCTCAATTGTAATAAGATCATCGAATTGAATATGCTCAACTTGCTTCACACGAAGGTATGCTCGAAAGTTCTTATTCTTTACTGCGCATCTCTTTGCATGATAATCTAGTTTTCTAGCAACTGTTTTGGGATTGATTCTCAGAACTCGTGCGATTCGATTCATCGACATCTTAGAACAAAGAAGTTCGTAGACCATGCGATTAACTCGTCTCTTCATCTGTCCTTTTGCTAGAGAAAAAGTGGAGCTTGAGAATCGAGTGCTACAACTTTTGCATTTGTAGCGTTGAATTATTCGAGAGTCATCTCGTCGTTTGAACGTTCCATCTTTGATAATTGATTCGCGTTTTTGATGATAATTGCAGTTTTGATTAGGGCAGCCGTGTTTCATACAGCTTCAAATGCAATATAAGAACAAGTTGATACTTTGTAATTATTGAATATTATTGAGTAGATTTCGGTGCGAATTCAAAAAATGAACTTCACTATTTTAAATCTAACACCAATCCTCGGGGGCAGTTAGAACATTCTCTTAGACATTTCTTTATAATTAATATTTCCTAGAATTTGATCCTTGATGACATCAAAATTCTCTTGTGAGAAATCACTTTTGAAGATATTTCTAAAAATCTTCTCATGGCCCTTGCCCTTTGAGTAACAGAAAGCAAAGAGGTGATCTCCAAAGATATGGCCTACAATTCTTGCTAGAGTATAGATATCCTTGAGTCTCAACCCTTTTAATAATTCCTTATCGATTTCTTTATTTCCAAGAATACCGAGGGCGATTTTATAGAGTCTTTTCTTTGAATCTTTCGTCTTCTTTGATCTTATAAGCTTTTTGTAGTCGAGGTAGAGGTCACACTTGCGGTAGGGATTTATAAGCTTTGATGAGAAGTAGGCGATTGTACATTGCTTAATGAAGAATCGTAGAATGTTGGGGCGGTTCGTCTTTTGAAGTATTGTAGGGTAGACGTCAAATTTATTCTTTTCTTGAACTTTATGAAAGATATGAGTTCCCGCTAGGTATGAAATTCTATTTATTGAATAATTTGGACAGAAGAAGCGATCACTTGTTGGAAGCTTGAAGCTTCTGCCGCGGGTAATGAGGTCGTAGTAAAAATTTCTAAGAACGAGTGGTTTTATTTTATTAATTTCTTTTCTAACATAATCAAGTTTGATGTGATCATAGAGGTGAAAGTCTTCGATATCGGAAGAGAGTTCAAGACTCAAGGTTTTAACGACTTCGTCACAGATGAAAGCAAAGTTTTCGGGAACGTTATCGGAGAAATTTATCGCGCCAGTTTCGATAATATATTCGTGAATATCAAAATCTGGATCCTCACTTAAGTGTTCGTACCAGTAGATCTGACTTTCGTACTTAAGCCAGGGAGAAGATGTGATGAGGACATATTCTCTCTTTGAGAATTTTACAACTTTATCATTGATGGCTTTTTTATCTTTGTTAAGTTTCCAGTAAACATCATCAAGGTTTTGATTGATGATGGTATGGATAATGTCTTTTTTTGTCATTTCCATGACTTTCTTTGGAAGTTTGTCTGGAACAATATGGTATTCGCCGAAAAGTACGAGGATTTTTCGCTCAGGGTTTTCTTTATAAGATTTGGCTATTACTTTCGAAGCTTGATGATCTCGAGACTTGAGGGAGCCATTAGTATTAAGAGCGAGAATTGGGATGTCTTCTTTTTTCGCGATCTCAAAGAAACGACGGTAGTATGTCCAAGGAAAGCGCCACGATTCTTTATAGTTAATACTTTCTAAAAACTCGAGTTCTGTAATATGGTTGGAAAGAAAATAGTCTATATATTCTTGATGTTTGACATGTACAAACTCAAGGGCAATAACAAAGTCGTGTCTCTTGGATGTTAGGATGCGAATGAGTCTTTCTAGATTTCGCGTACTCTGATCAAAGGTGTGAAAATCCCCAAGGTAAATTATGTCTGACTGTTCAATTGCTTCAGTCAGTTCTCTAATAGAGGAATCTGAAAATTTCCGGTTGGCAAACTTCTGTTGATCTTTTTGATAGGCCAAGAGCTGTGCTGATGGCTTTCCTTCTAAGGATTGGGCCTTAGACTTGAGATAGTTGAATATGCTTAGATGAACATTTTCTAATGAGTTTTTCATAACTTAACTAAATGTTAGCACAATTAGTTAAAGATTTGTCCAATTAAAATATTGTTTAGAGATTGTTGAGTGTTCTTGTAGATTACTTCAATTCCCTTACCAACTTCAGAATGCTTTTCTAAGATTCTTCTGATGTCATTAAGTTTTGGAATTTCTAATCCTTGAAGAATTGCTGAAAGTGGAGTTCCTGCGGCACTTGAAAGGATGAAGCTTACAAAGTGTAAAATTTCATACTCGCCGTGGATTACTAAAAGTTCATTTTGTTCTGCGAAGATTCTAAGTACGTCACCATTTTCAGCTTTTTCAAGTTGAGTGTGAGTAATTCTAGAGTGGATGTCACTTCTTTGTTTTAACTTTGTTTCGAGGTAAAGGTCTTCGTGCCCAGGGTAGATTGGGTATGTCGGAAGCTTGACCAGGTCATTTACCATGAAAGGGTTTTCATAGTTGATCTTCTTTGAACCTGTGTCATTTGAGCTTACTTCATTTAAAGTTTCTTCAAGCTGATACTTAAAGTGAGAAAGAATACAGCTAGTATGCCAAGGGTAATTTAGAGCAAGTGTATTAATTGATTTAAGTGCACTGTTAAAAAGTTCGCTTAGCTCCATTGGATGACAAGACTTCAGTCTTTCCTTATCGAAGCTGAAGACATCAAGTACTTGATGGTGCTGAGCAGGAACAGTGTCTGTGTTAAGCATAAACTTAGGTACAAGCATTGCTTTTAGCTTAGACTTGGTTTTCTTGAGTCCACCGTTGAAAGTAAGTTGAATAACTTGTTTACCAACTGTCGTTTCAAAGTACTCTCTAAAGAGGTTAATGTTAAGACTTAGTACTTTTGGTGTTAGGCCAAAGTATTGGTAGTATGCATGACCATATTCTTCAGACTTAACTTTATAAAGATCTGAAGTCGTCAGCTCTAATGAGATCTCGTTCTCATTCGTATAATTAACAATCAGAAGGTACGGGTAGAGTTGTTCTCTTCTTACTGAAAGTCCTAGTAGATCTGAAGTGAAGTTTTCTGCGCGGCCAGTGATTTGATCAACCATAAAAAACTGATCAAGAGGCACACAAGTACGAGTTAGGTTTTTGAAGTAACTTGGGTGCGTGATATTATTTGACTCACTAGAATTACTTAAAAGCTTTCCATTTAAGATTGCATCTTGGTGGAAGTCAAAAACTAATCCTGGCTCTGGTTCGTTTTGATAGAGAGGAGAGTTAATTGTTTCCTTGCTCGTAATAAACTTTAAGAATTCTTGTCTTAAAAGTTCAAATTTCGAAAAGTGCATTAGTTGGCCTGCAAAGTTGAGGCTTAGGCACTGCTCTTTTTGCATCTTTGGTGCAGACGTATTGAAGAGATCTAATTTATTAGAATAAACTCTTTTGCTAAAAATATAGAGGTGTTTAGTGATTTCACCTTTTCCTTTTAGGTCTTCGAAATTGATTGAAGCATGGAGTTTATATCTCTTTAGTAAGCCTTCTACTTTTTCAGAGTGACTTGGTACAAATAGCTTCTGATTTGAGAAGACAAACAAGTAACCATTATTTGCTAGCTTCTCACAATTTGATTGTATTGAAGTCAGAAGATAGTGGTGCGGGTTTGTTTTTGGCATTGTTGCGAGATTTAAAACAATTCTATCGTAAATGCTACTTTCGTGTGTTTCGTTTGTATTAAAAAACGCCATTTGGCCATCAGAGTCTACTTGCGACTTTGAGTTCTTCTGTTTGAATAACTGGCAAATAAGAGTTACTGGGTCATGGCTTTGGTTCTTTGCCATGTTAACTAGGAAAGTAAGAAGTTGTAGCTCCTGACATACTTTCAGGTATGATCCTGTAAGGAAGCCTTTTCCATTAAATTCTGGGCAGATTACTTCGTTCCACTTCTCTCCAATATTATTTTCCTGCGCTAGCCAGTGAGAAAGTGCGAAAGAGTAGAGGTGGTCACCAGAGAAAAGAGTGTTGAGACACTTTGGCCCTCCACCTAGATTGTAGTAACCACTATGTCCTTCTAACCATTCTGTTAAAAAGATAAGAAGATCGTTAACAAATAATCCAAAATTTCTATTACTAATCGAATGAGAGAATAGTTCAGAGTCTGTGATTTCTAGTTCGTAATCAAGAGGAACTTCGTGGTTACAGATTTTTAAGAATTCAACAGAGCCAAGATTAGTTAGAGTTATAGAAAGCTCCTCTATAACAGAGCTCATTTCAATTGATGGTCTAAACCAGCTAAACTCATTCGTTCTAAGAGAGTCACAGATAAGCTCTGTAGAACTTGCTTTCTTGAAGATTTTGCTGATTGAATAGTCTGGGTTTAATAACTCACTACTTGTTAAAGACTTAGTTAATTGTCTTGAAATTAACGAAAGAAACTTAAGCTTCAAGAGATAGATATTTACTGCTCTAAGGGAGTAGTGAGAGATAAACTTTGCAATATCTGAAGCATATGGAGAGTGCTCGTTTGTGAAGTTTATCCAGAACTGATTATAGTCGCTAATTTCACTAATATTGATATTTTTACTTTCAGCGAAATTTAAAAATTCATTATAAACAGTTAGTTTTAGTGTTTTATTACGAGTACTAAAGGTCTTTGCAATTTTGATTGCTTCTTCAAAAAGTAGTTTGATTGTCTTTTTGAGTTTTATTCCGTCTTTTGTTGGAAGGCTTTCACCCTTCCATTGTGGGATAACGTAGTTACCAATTGAAAAGTGATTGCTTTGATTTAGTGGTGACTCAGACGTAGATATAGCGTTCGCACCAGCAATATGCGCTGGTGAGATATCTCCAGTAACTATCTCACTTTTTCCTTGAGATGCACTGAGATTCTGGGTCGACGATGAAGTCAACCAATTAACGGCCATGAAAGGACGTTTATTCACTATATATTCCCCAATAATTTCGTGTTTTTACGTGTCTTTTGTCTGTATCGATTTCGAGGCTATTTTATAGCCTAAGGTCTACAATTTGTCATGGAAATTTTATGGAGAAATTATTCTAAGTGACTGAATTCATGATGATTTTATTTCTTAAAGATTCTGTCATTTATGACGACAAGCATTGTGATATGATTGTATACGTTGTTTTACAATATAAATTATTTTGGAGCACAGCATGGAAGATAAACAATTAGAAGAAGCTTTAGCAGAAACAGTAGAAAAAAGTTTTAATGATTCAGAACTTGAAGACATTATGAACGAAATTGAAAACCTTGAAAAAGAATTTTCAGATGATTCTATTTCTACAGAGGCACAGTTGTCGCTTGAGAAAGCTAAAGATAATGATCTTCAAAGAGTAATCGATGCAGAAGTTGAAAGTATTTCAAATGCTTTTGATGAAATAACAGCTCCGGAAGAAGTGGAAGTGGTTGCTGAGTCAGCATCTGAAGATGAATTCAATGATGAAGATTTTGCTTCAATGGTTGATGAAACGGAAGAAATGACTGCTGCTGCAACAGAAACTGAAACACAAGATGATGTAATGGATACAATTATGGCAGAAGTTGAAGCGAGTGATGAAGCTGTTGCTGAAACTTTTGCTGAATCTAATGAAGATCCTTTTTTGGGAGAAGATATGGCCGATATCGAAGCTCATATGGAGGAAGCAAGTAATGTTGTTTCTCTTACATCAGCTCCATCGAAAGCAACTTCTTCAAAAACAAGTTCAG
The DNA here is from genome assembly GCF_000447795.1 of Bacteriovorax sp. Seq25_V. NCBI lineage: Bacteria > Pseudomonadati > Bdellovibrionota > Bacteriovoracia > Bacteriovoracales > Bacteriovoracaceae > Bacteriovorax > Bacteriovorax sp. Seq25_V. Next base: position 14,889 of record NZ_AUNI01000011.1, read on the forward strand.
CAATTGACTTTAATGCGTCAGGAAATATGGATCTAAGTATCAACTTTAATATTGCAGGGCAAACAGCGCACCTTAGAGTTGAAGATGGTGGGTTAAAAGTATTTCTCAAAGGTGTAGAATTAACTATTGATGAAACTAGTGGATGTAGTGTAAAAATGGCCGGCGGAGTACAATTCTCTGTGCCATTAACAGAAACTAAAGCGGCAAAGAAAACAGCTTAAAAAGATTTTTATAATGAGTGTAAATATTCTCGGTGGGCATGCTAAAGGGCATGCCCTTTTTGTTCCTAAAGGTGATGCAACAAGACCGACAACGGTCATGCTTCGAAGAAAGTTTTTTGATTCCTATCAAAACTGTGAGGATATGACTTTTATCGATGTCTTTGCTGGTACGGGGGCGATGGCCTTCGAGGCCCTATCGAGAGGGGCAGATAGAGCAGTTCTTTGTGAACTTAATAAGTCTTCCTATCAAGTGCTAATAAAAAATATTCAATCAATCAAAAAAATGATGCCTGATGCATCTATTGAGTCTCAACAAATTGATGCTAAAAAATACTTGGCATATCTTGCCAAGACGAAGCAGCATTATGATGAAGATACTCATATCTTTATTGATCCCCCTTATGAATTGAAAGCTAATTACCTCGAGTGCTTAAAGACTTTATTTGATTCTGAGTTCCCTGGTTATGTGTGGGTTGAGTCCGACCGTCAAAAAGGGATAAAAATTGAAGAGATTGAGGAAGCGGGATACACTGTAAAAAAGACTTTTAAGCAGGGAACTACTTTTATCTGTCTTGTCGTAAAATAATCTTATGCCTATTTAACTTCATTTAAATTTAAGTTAAAATATTTCCATAACCCTTGAAATAGGATTTTTATGAAAAAAGCATTATATGCTGGTACATTCGACCCATTTACAAATGGTCACCAAGATATCTTACTCAGATCTCTTTCAATCTTTGACGAAGTTACAGTTCTTGTTGCTAATAATCGCGCAAAGACTCCTCTTTTTTCTGCAGAAGATAGAGTTGAGATGATTAAACAGTGTTATGTAAATGAACCAAAAATTAAGGTCGCCGCGTGGGAAGGACTTGTTGTTGATTACGCGAAGAAAAATGGTATTGAGACCATTATTAGAGGGCTGAGACCAACAGGGGACTTTGAGGCTGAATTTCAAATGGCATCGATGAATCGTCGTCTTTATCACGATATTGAAACTGTTTTTCTTGTGACTGAGGGAGAGAACTACTATGTGTCGAGTTCTCTTGTAAAAGAAATTTTTAAACACGGAAGGGACGTTAAAGAATTTCTTCCTGAAAAAATACATGATTGGCTAATAAAAAACGGAAAGGAATCTCTATGAAATTGTCTGAACGTGTAAGTTCTATCGAAGAAAGTGTTACGCTAAAGCTAAACACGCTAGCAAACCAGCTAACGGCGGAAGGCAAGAAGATTTATAATTTAACGGCCGGTCAGTTACCTTATAGACCACCAAAAGACTTTGTCGAAAACATTCGAGGAGAACTCGATTTTCTAAAGAGTTTCCAATACAGCCCAGTTGCTGGAGAAGCTCAGCTTAGACAAAAGTTACTTGATTATTTCGAGCTTTCTAGAGAAGTTAACTTAGAAGATGTTGATACTACTTTTTCAACGATTGTTGGAAATGGTGGAAAGCATGTTCTTGCAAATATCTTCGCTTGCCTTGTAAACCCAGGGGACGAAGTAATCGTTCTTGCTCCATTTTGGTTATCATATCCTGAAATGATTAAAGTTAATGGGGGAGTTGTTAGAATTTTAGAAACAACTATCTTCGATGCTTTCACACCATCATTAGCAGAATTAAAGGCGATGATTAATGATAAAACGAAGGCGATTGTTATCAATAGTCCTAATAACCCATCGGGGATTCACTACTCAGATGAGTGGATGAAAGACTTTGCTAATCTTATGGTGGATTACCCAAATGTCTCATTGATCAGTGATGAAATTTATTTTGAGTTAAGTTATTACGACCCGGCTCCAACCTATTTTTATCAGCATAAGCCTGAACTGTTAGAGAGAACTATTGTCGTTGATGGAATTTCTAAAAACCTCGCTTCAACAGGTCTTAGACTTGGATTTGCAATTGGACCGTCTGCTTTCATTAAGGGTGTAAGTAGTTATCAAGGTCACACTGCTTCTGGTCCTTGCACACTTGTGCAAAAAGCTCTTGAAAAATACGACATGAGTTCTATCAAGGAGTTTTTAAATCCAATTAAAAATCACTTAAGAGAAAATTCAATGATCGTAAGAGAGAGCTTTAGGGAAGCAAAACTGGACAAGTGTTGGTACCAGACGACGTCTGCGTTTTACTATCTAGTAGATTTTTCTCAGTGTCCTCTTATGGAGAGATTTAAGAAATCAGCTGATGATGAAGCTGACTATTCTGCTCAGATTTGTGAAGAAATGATTGAGAAATACGGTATCGCAATGGTTCCAGGGGTTTCATTTGGTGTAAAAAACTGCGCGCGAATCAGCCTTGTACTTCCAAAAGAGCCATTTACTGAGGCCATGTCAATTATCGTGAAGGCACTACTTGATTAACTAATCAAGTTTTACCGCCTTATATCAAAATACTTTATAAGAGATAATATCCTTGGGGAATAGCCTCAAGGATATTGTATGAAATTTGTCGGATATTTTTTAGTTCTTATTTTTGTCTTTTCTTGTGGAAGAAATGACAAGCAAAAAGTCGAGCAGGTGCTGGAATCTGTCGAGAACTATCTAACGGCAGGGAAGTGTGACGAGGCGATTAGTAAGATTGGAACAATTTCAAATCAAGATAAGAATGCACTTTATCTTAAACTCAAAGCATCGGCATATGCTTGTAAAGCAGGTTATACGACAACAACTTTTTTTACAACTGACTTATCTAAAATTGATGCTACAAACTTATTAAGTTCAATGGCCACATTTTCGCTTTCAAGTGATTTTGATGGGGAAGGTAATTCTGATTACGATGCAATACAGACGGCTATTGATACACTTTTGTATGCTGGAGGGATTTCTCTTTCTACAAATCCAACTGCTGCAAAACGCGCAGAAATTTTTACTTCAAAAGATGCTAATGAGATAAATGCATATCTTCTCTATCTCTCAATGGTTCAGCTTGGAAAGTATGTTTATTACTATGGTTCAACTGATGCTGCGGGTGTGAAAGGAGCTGGAGGCGTTGGTTCAGAGTGTTTCTTTAATTATCCCGATGGGGGAATTACAAATTTAAATGCGGCGCTTGCTGCAGGTGGTGGAAGTTGTAATTCAGATGCTGGTCTTGCTGGTCACCCTGATTTAATTAATGGGACAGATATTGTGACGGCGAAGGCATGTGAAGGGATTGTTCTCTTTAACATCTTTAGGGACTCACTTGTTAATCTTACAGGCTCAAGTATTCCAGGTTTAGATTTAACAACGATATCTACTGCTGTAGATGCAATCTTTGCTGCTGTTACTTTTTCGGACTCATCAATTGTAACGTTGAAGAGTCAGACAAGATGTGAAGCAGACTTTGCAGATGCAGCTGGAAATACGGATCTACAAAGATATTTTGGTTTTATTTTCGAGTTACTACATAACAAGACATGATAAAAAAGACGCTGTTACTTACATTGATTTCATTCGTGACACTGGCCGGAGAAGTCGTGTGGCTCGGACGTTCGCCTCGTGCTCAGTTGATGGGTGATGCTTGGACGGCAATTTCAAATAATGATGAAATGACTCTATTTTATAATCCCGCAAGTCTTGGAGGAAATTATACAGTTGAGTTTGCTCCGCTTAATATGAAACTCGGAGCGACTAATGCTCTTGACGACCTTGATCGTTTTTCTAATTTTCCAAGTGAGGCTGCAGGGATTGCAGATCGTCTCTTAGGTTATCCTGTTTATATTGAAGCCTCGACATTTCCTGGTTTAAAGATGCTACACTTCGGCTTTAATCTTTTTGCTACATCGAAAACCAGTTTTATTTTAAAAAATAAAGTTCACCCAATTTTAGATATTGATTATAGATATGATAGGGGTTTCTCAACTGGTTTTGCTTACAATATTATTGGCTCAAGCCTTTCTCGAGGAAAGAAAATTGACAGTGGTCAACGTCTTTCAGTTGGTTATGGTCTGAAGTACATCAATAGGGAAGGTATTAAAAATCGCTTCGATCTTTTCGGAACGGGACTTTTGGCCATTATTGAAAGTGGTGTTTCAGATATTAATGATATAAAAAATGCTCTTGGGTATGCAAAAGGTAGAGCTTTTGGTCATGACATTGGAGTTGAATATGCCGTTGGTAATGGTTTTACTGAATTTGTGATGAGTTCTTCACTTCTTGATGTTGGCGGAACACGATTTAAGAAAGAATCTACTGGTAGCGAAGATGTTCCAATGCAAGAGATGTACTGGAACACGGGAATCGCTTTCAAGCAGGATTTCAAGTTTCTCGATTATGCTTTAACTCTTGACTTGAAGCCAATTAATGCCCCAATTCCAATTGAGCGTATGTGGCATCTTGGTGCGAATCTTAATATTCCATTTTTCTCATTCTATGCCGGTTGGGCCGAAGGCTATCTTAGTTATGGTGCAGAGGTCAGGCTTTTTCCTTTTACTATTACTGCTGGATTCTACGGTGTAGAGCTTGGGGCGGAATATAAAGAAAGCATTGGTAAGCGTGCATTCATTTATCTTTCTCTTTTCGATGCGTCATTCGACATTTTTTAACCCTAACTATGGACATAAGTCCTTAATTGAGCGAAAATTTACTTATATAAGACGAGATGTCTTGTCACAATTTTTCCAAGGATAGGAAAATAAAAGAACTTTCAAATCTCAAATTTTCAAATTTTATATTCACTCAGTCACGGAGGGCGTGTTGAAAAAAACATTCGTGTTAGATACCAATGTCATTTTATTTGATCCAATGGCAATTTTTAAATTTGCTGAAAACGATGTCTTTATTCCACTAGTTGTAGTTGAGGAAGTTGATAGATTTAAGAAAGATCAAAATGAAAATGGCCGAAACGCGAGGCACTTCTCTCGTATTGTTGATGATTTGAGATCGCGCGGATCTCTAATGCAAGGAGTGAAGCTCGATAATGGTGGGACATTAATTATCTCTGTTGATAAACAGATCGAATCAAATGTCGAATATATCGATTTGACATTAAATGATAATAAGATTCTTGCATCAGCTCTTTATTTTAAGGAGAAAGGCGAGAATGTTCACCTTATTACAAAAGATACAAACCTAAGACTAAAATCTGATATTCTAGGTATCACGGCCGAAGACTATGGTAAAAATGATATTAAGCTTGAAGAGCTTTATGCTGGTTATAGATATCTTCCAGTTTCTAAAGCTAAGATTGATGAATATGAAAAAAATAGATTTCTCTCTCTTGATAATGCTGAGGAACTAGAGATTCATCCAAATGAATATCTTATTGTTCATGAAGAAGGGAATGATAGAAGAAGACTTCTTGGTCGTTATTCAAAACCAAAGATGGGTATCGTTCCTCTAATCCCAATGAGAGAAGGAATCTGGGGCGTTTATCCAAAGAATATGGAACAACAATTTGCTCTTGATGCTCTTTTAAATGATGATGTGAAATTAGTTTCACTTGTTGGTAAGGCCGGTACGGGAAAGACGCTTTTAGCTATCGCAGCGGGACTTGAGATGACTATCACACAAGAGAAGTATTCAAGACTTCTAGTATCTCGTCCAATCCAACCAATGGGAAAAGACTTAGGTTATCTTCCTGGAGACATTAATGATAAATTAGGTCCATGGATGCAACCAATCTTTGATAATATGGATTTCTTATTTGATCAAAGAAGAGTAGGAACAAATTCTTCATATGCAGACTTAATGGATCATGGTCTTCTACATATTGAGCCTCTAACTTATATTAGAGGTCGTTCAATTCCTGGACAGTACCTAATCGTAGATGAGGCCCAAAACTTATCTCCCCATGAAGTAAAAACAATTGTAACTAGAGCAGGGGAAGGAACAAAAATCGTTCTAACAGGTGACCCTCAGCAGATTGATAGCCCATATCTTGATGAAATCAACAACGGTTTAGCTTATGTTGTAGAAAGACTTAAGAGTGAAGATATTATCGCTCATACGACACTAACTGTTGGTGAGAGATCAATGCTTTCTGAAACGGCTTCAAAATTACTATAGAATAGGTTTTATGAATTCGAGGTCAAAAAGAGTATATTTAAGAGCGCCCGTTAATGATGAGCTACTTTATCTTTGCGATGAATATGTTCTTAAGGGCGTTTGTTCAAATATTTCTGAAGGTGGAGTACTTCTTTCAAATCTTGGAAGAGTTCCAGCGAAGAGTGAATTCGCCGTTTTGATTCCTCTTATTCAGTATCCAGATTTTTCAAAATTATCGACACAGAAAATCATGGGGATCGAAAGATCCTCATTTGATATCGAAATCATTCGTGCAAGAGTTAACGTTGTTAGAAGCTTTGAAGGTAAGAGTGAAGTTGAAAAAATCCTAATGAAAAATATTGGAGCAAGCTTCATCAATCTTGATGCAAAAGAGCTTCTTCAAATTCAAGGCTTTGTTTCAAGCTTTGCCAAAAATATTGTTTATCTTCTAACGCTATTTCAAAATCATCAAGGAAAGAATGTTAATATTCCTTATATCAGAAAAGTGGCGAGCTTACTTGGATATGATGGTGGAGCAAAATTTCCTGTATTAAGGCAACAAGTACTCCACGATTATCAAAGTTTAGAGTCAGTATAATTTAATAAATTATTTTTCTTTTCGATAAGTAGGGAATGAAAAATTACCTACTCATTGTCTATATAATATTAAGTTCTCAGATGTTTGCCGCTGATATTTATTTCAGAGGTAATGATAAAGGTGTAAACTGTTCTAGTGAGCAATTTGAAATGCAACTAATTGATCAATTAGGAGATAGCCGACCAATTGTCTTTTTTGTACACGGACGTGGCAAACACCCTGAGAAAGGCTTAGGTTATCTTCCTGAATTTGAAGACCGATACGGGATAAAAGTATTAATGTTTGATTGGCCTTCATGGATTAATCAAATATCAAGGCCAGAAAAGAAAGCTGTTATTGCTGGAAGGCATTTAAGTAACTGCATATCGTCTTTTTCAAATTTTAAAAATAAAAATCGCAAAATCTTTGAAGGGAGAAAAGTATTTCTAATGGTTCATAGTATGGGCAATGTTGTATTAAAGTCATTTGCTGAAAACTATTTAAAGTCAAGAAAGTTTGAAAAAATATTCTATTCAACAATCCTAAATGCACCAGATGTGCCTGCTTTTAAGCATTCTACTTGGGTGGACAAACTCTTTAGTATCTCGAAGAATATTTATATAACAAACAATGTTGAAGATCTTGTTCTTATTGGGTCTAAAATTGTTGACTACAAAGATCGTAAAATATTTAGAGGTAATAGATTAGGTGCGAGTAAGAGAAATTTCTTAATATTTGGCAAAAGTATTTCAAAAAATGCTAAATATCTGGATTTCTCGTTAATAACTTATGGTGAGCATGAGTACTTTTTAGAGTCATCTAGCTCTCTAGTTCCAAAAGTTTATGATTCAATTTTCGAAGGTCACGAGAAATTTAAGTTGGGCCATAAAATTGAAGGATTAAACGAAAATATATATAGCTTCAATTTCAATTTTTACAATTAACTCAAAAAAAACCGTAGTTTCTTATTAATAGAACTAAATTCCCTGATAAAGATCAAATTTATTAATATTTGAAGATCCTTATAATTACTTGAAAGGATAGGTATGTCGTTACAAGTAAAAATTCTTCTTTTTCTATGTTTTATTTTCTCATTCTTAGGTGTTAGTGTCATCTATACATCGAGCCAAAATAATCTTAAGTTTGTTGAACATGTTATTGTTGAGCAAACTGACTCAATTGCAGATCAATATTTTGATAGTATTAATACTTTAATGATCACAGGAAGTATGGATGAGCGTGAAGTTTTAAGAAAGAAGTACTTAGATAAAAACGAAATTCTTGAAGCGAAAATTATTCGCTCTGACATTGTCATTAAAGACTTTGGCAACGGCTATGAACATGAAAGGGCCAGTAACGAGATAGAAAAAAAATCGCTGGAGGGGAAGTCTGTTTCTGATATTTTCGTTGAAAATGGTAAGAGGCAGGTTTGGGTGTACAAGCCATTTAGAGCTTCTTCAAATTATAAAGGGACAAATTGTTTAGAGTGTCATGTTTCAGCTAAAGAGGGTGATATATTAGGAGCCTCTGTAATAAAATATGATCTCTCCTCTATAGATAATGAAATTGCTATCAACTCAAGATCACTGACTAAAATGATGATTGCAATTTTTGTAATATCTTTAGTTATTTTATTCATTGTAATTAGAGTCCTTATTGTTAAGAGAATAAAGAAGATAGCTTCTTTTATTCAAACAGTTGAGAGAGACTTAGATCTAACAGTTAGAGTAAGGTCTGGAATCTTTAAAGATGAGATATCAGTCCTCGCAAGTAGCTTTAACAAAATGCTTGATAGTATTCACTATCTCATCCAGGGAGTTTCAGATAAAACGAGTACGATCTCTGATGGTGCAATTACTGTTCAAGAAAACGCAGTCTCAACTTTTAATGTCGTGAATAAGCAAGAAGTTGAAACACAATCTGTTTCTGCTGCAATTACAGAAATGGCAGAGTCCGCTAAAATGGTCGCAATAAATTGTAGAGATGCATCAGATTCAGTTGAAAAGGCACTGGAAAGTGTTTCCCATGGAGTTAGTTATTCTAATACAGCAAGTGAGAAAATTTCATTACTTCAGAAAACAATTCTTGAGGTTGGGGCGCAAATGACATCGCTTGAAAAAAGTGGAAGTGAAATTCTTGAGGTTCTTAATCTGATTCATGATATTACGATGAAGACTCAACATCTCTCTATCAATGCGGCTGTCGAAGCTGCAAGAGCAGGTGAGCACGGAAAAGGATTTGTCGTCGTCGCAGAAGAAATCGGAGAGCTTGCAAGAGAGACAAAAACATCAACTGAGAAAATTAAATCTATTACAGAAAGCATAAATAAATTAATCGAACATACAGCGCAAATGTCTCGAGAGTCCGAAAGAAGAGCTATTGAAGGAGTCGCAAGTGTCAAGGATAGTGAGATGGCCTTTAATCAGATCTCAGAGCAAATTGAAAATGCAAATAGACTGACTCGAGAAATTGAAACTGCTACAAGCGAACAAAGCACTAGTGCCGATAGCATTCACAAAAGTATTTGTGAGATCATTGAGTTAAATAAAGAAGCAACTCTTTCTGCACAAGAGATTTCAAAAATAGGTACTGAGTTTTCTAATCTTGCAAATGATCTTAAGAATGACGTGGACAAGTTTAGGTGTTAGAGAATTGGATTGTAAATACGTTTAGAAATGAAATCTGGATAACTCTATCTCTATTTCAGAGATAGAGTTTAAAAAATAATTAATTATTCATTGCTAGATATTTTTCAATATTCTTATCAAGAGAGTTTGAAATTTGAGTGATTGCGTTGAAAAGAACTTCGCCCTTAGATTTTGCACGTGAGTTAATTTCATTAATCACGGCTTGGCTTCTATAAATTACTTCAGTATCAATTACCGTTGACGTGCTAATGTCAGACATTAGAATTGTCGCTTCAGCAAGAAGATCATTGAAGTCGAGTAGAGAATAGTAGCTTGCGTGGAATTGTCCTGCTGTTTCTACTTTCTTTGCTGATTTAAATGCTTCAATTGATACTAGATTTGTCATTTTATTTTGCCCCATTGTTGATTTTCACAAGTTTTGTGAATAATGCCTGAGGCCGGTTGATGTGACAAGATTTTCACAAAATCTGTGTAAAATTTATCTTGCCATATATAACTACTTTAATTTATTAGCTTTTTTCTTCTTAATTGCAAAGATAATGACAGCGATGATGGCGATGGCGCCTATCACGTAATTAGATTTCTTCACATACTCCACGGCCAATTCACCAAATGAGTAGTAAATGTAGAAGTATGTCACACACGAGATTGTACAAGCGATGAGATCTGAAATGGCAAATTTCCAAGCATTCATTTTACCAAGGCCAGCACTTAGGAATAGAGCATTTCTAAATCCAAAGGGAATGAAACGTCCGAAAATTAGGGTTAACACACCATATTTTTTAAAGAAGTAATTTACCTTTTCAAGTTTTTCTGGAGATGCCATAGATGCAAAGAATTTTATCTTGAATAGTTTTGGTCCAAGGAATCTTCCCATGAAGCCATAGCAGATCAAATCACTGATATAGGCTCCAAGAAAAACGGCTGTAAATAAGGGAATAAGGTAATCCGGATTTTTTGCTGCAAGCAATGCACTAGTGAAGAGCATAATGTCTTCTGAAACTGGAATATTAAATCCGGCCAGAAATAAAAGGCCAAAAATTATATACGGTGCTAAAACAACATTTGAATTTATCAGTGCTAGTAGTTCTTCCATTTTATTCCAATTTTAAAAATATTTAATTTCAAAAACAATAAAGTGAAAAATGACCAAATTCAAGACTGCTAATGTTAAATTTTTGCAAACACTTGAGAAAAACCTTAAAAAATTGAACAACTTATATGAGCTAGGTAAAAAATTGTCATTGCATACAATAGTACAAAAAGAGGAAATACTTCTAAAGATATTACTTAAATATACCGAAAACCGAGTGAAACAAATGGTTTTTATATTATCTTGACTTGGGAGAGTGAAAAATATGACTACGCCAAACGCCTATATTCCAAATCCAATTGTTATTGAACAAACTCCACGTGGAGAGCGTCAATACGACATTTATTCACGTCTATTATTAGATAGAATTATATTTTTAGGAACACAAGTAAATGACACAGTAGCAAATCTTCTGATTGCTCAAATGCTTTTCCTTGAGCAAGATAATCCTGAAGCACCAATTCACTTCTACATAAATAGCCCAGGTGGGTCTGTTTATGCAGGTCTTGGTATCTACGATATTATGCAACACGTGTCTTGCCCAGTTTATACATATTGTGTAGGTTTAGCTGCATCGATGGGATCACTACTATTAACAGCGGGGGAGAAGGGTCATAGACATTCAATGCCGCATTCAAGAATTATGATTCACCAACCACTTGGTGGGGCGCAAGGTCAGTGTTCAGATATTCAGATTCAAGCACAAGAGATACAGGACCTAAAAGATCAATTAAATGGTATCTATATTAAGCACTCAAGTGTAGAGATGTCGATGGAGAAAATCGTTCAGGCTACAGATAGAGATAACTACCTATCTCCACAAAAGGCCATCGAGCTTGGTATAATTGATCACGTAATTGAATCGAAGAAGAAATAATTTAGTAAATATAGTCAAAGGATAGGTAATGTCTAAAGAGAAAGGAAACTACAACAGCACACTTCATTGTAACTTCTGTGGAAAGTCACAAAAAGAAGTTAAGAAGTTAATCGCTGGACCAGCAGTTTACATTTGTGATGAATGTATTGAACTGTGCAATGAAATAATTTTTGAGGATACTGTTAAGTCTGCTTCAAAAGCTGCTTTAGACAATGTACCAAAGCCACATGAGATTAAAGCTCACCTTGATAATTATGTAATTGGTCAAGAACGTGCAAAGAAAATTATTTCAGTTGCAGTTCATAATCATTACAAAAGAATTGCACACGGTGATAGTAAGAGAAAAGATGAAGTAGAATTAGCGAAATCAAATATTCTACTCGCAGGTCCAACTGGTTCGGGGAAGACTCTAATAGCTCAATCTCTTGCTAAGTTTCTGAACGTTCCATTTGCAATTGCTGATGCAACATCTTTAACAGAAGCTGGTTACGTTGGGGAAGATGTTGAGAATATCATTCTTAACTTATTGCAAGCTTGTGAATTTGATGTTGAGAGAGCTGAGCGTGGCATTGTGTATATTGATGAAATTGATAAGATTGCTAGAAAATCTGAGAACCCATCAATTACAAGAGACGTTTCTGGGGAAGGTGTACAACAAGCACTACTAAAACTAATTGAAGGAACAGTAGCTGCGGTACCTCCAAAAGGTGGAAGAAAGCACCCGCAACAAGAATTTATACAGGTGAATACGAAGAATATTCTTTTCATTGTTTCTGGAGCATTCGTAGGTCTTGATAAAATTATCGAGAACAGAGTTACGAAGAGACCAATGGGACTAATGAAGAAAGAAACTGAAAATCAAGCACCATCAGTGGTTGAAAAACTAGGTGGGATCGAAGCCGAAGATTTAACAAAATTTGGTTTGATTCCAGAATTTATCGGAAGGCTCCCTGTAAATGCTATGTTACAAGAGCTTGATGAAGATGCACTTCTATCTATTCTTACAGAGCCTAAGAATGCGATCACTAAACAATATCAAAAACTATTTGAGTTCGATGGTATTGAATTAGAATTCGAAGAGGAAGCCTTAAGAGAGGTTGCAAGAACTGCTCTTTCAAGAAAAACTGGAGCTCGTGGTCTTAGAGCGATTCTTGAGCAAACGATGTTAGATGTAATGTATGAAGTTCCATCTAATGATAAGATTTGTAAAATTATTGTAACTCTTGATTCAATCAAGGGTGATAAAGGACCAACAGTTGTTGAAGGTGAAAAAATTGATTTTGCCCAAAAAGCTGGTCAAGCACTAGAAGATAAAAAGAAGAAGATTTCTTCATAATTGTTATTAGCTTTTAAATTTCATACGATTGCTAAACCCTGAGTTATCTCAGGGTTTTTTATTTCTTAATTTTGTTAACTTAACCTAAAATAAATTTAAATAATCCCGATTAGTTAAAAAAATAAATGTGTTAGGAGAACAAATGAGATTTTTTCAAAATCTAAAATTTAAACTAAAGACCAAGCTTTATTTCATATCTATTGGTATGGTTTTTATTTTTAGTGCCATTGTTTTATTTCAATTTCAAGATGGAATTAGGGAACAGAGACGAGGAAAGATAGAGGGATTTAGTCTTTATTTTGAAAACTTCTCATCAACTATATCTCAATTATTTTATGGGAAGTATAACAACATTCAAGCCTTTGCTCGAAATGGAAATTTAAAAGACCTTAAAAACAAGGAAGGGGCAACATTTGTTTTAAATGAATACGTAACACTCTTTCCTGACATGGACTACATTGCTTTGGTTGGTCTTGACGGGAAAGTTATTGCTCATAGTGATATTGATGCTGGTGGAAAAAAGTTAAATGCAAAGGCGTTAGATGGCTATTCATTTGCAAATGAGGAATGGTTTAAAAATGTTAAAGCTGGAAAGTTGACAGAGAATATTCAAAAGAAAATTTTTGGTGCTTATGTAAGTGATTTCCACTTTGACGAAGTGGGCAAGAAGCTTTATGGAGAAACTAGAGTTGGGCAATATTATGCAACTGCAATTGAAGATGAGTGGGGAGATCCACTTGCTATCCTTGTTTCATTTGTAAATGTGCGCTGGATTGAAAATGAAATGACAAGTCTTTATGAAATCCTTGGCGCTAATAATATGCCGTCTGCGGAAATTACAATGTTAAATAAAGATGGATTTCCTATCGCTTTTTTTGGTAAGCATGGTGGAAACAGTGAAGCTAAAGTTGTTCACGACTATGAAAATTTTAATCTAAAAAAGAAAATTTTTGATCTTAATAATCCTGTTATCAATGAACTTAAAAATGGAAAAACAGGGACACAAGTTGCAAGTGATTTTGAACATGAAAATGATCAGCATCTTTTTGCGTATGGTTTAATTGAGAACAGAAGATTTTTATCAGAGATGGGGTGGAGCGTAATTGTTGGGATGGAACCAGCAGATGCGTTTGCTGAGATAAATTCACTTGAAAAATTATTTTATACAACACTTGCTATAACTTTTGCTATTTGCTGTGTGATTGCCATAGTAGTTGTATCTGCACTTTATAAGCAACTTATAAGTGTTATTGAAGGTTTGAAAGCTTCGGCTTCAAGAACATTTGAGTTTGTAAGCCAATTAAATGATATGTCAGGAAAAGTGAATGAGATGTCTTCATCTCAGGCATCAGCAATTCAGGAAACCGCTTCTACTCTAGATGAAGTTTCGCAAATGGTTAAGATGTCTGCGGCAAATGCAGCAAGTTCTGTCGAAACGTCTTCTAAGTCAGAAAAAAATGCAAATAATGGTAAGCAAGTTGTTCAACGTGTTGTCGATGCGATGAATGGAATTAAAGGATCAAATGAAGAGATTCTTGAAACTACATCTGAAGGTAATAAGAGAATTAGTGATATCGTAAGAGTTATTAATGAAATTTCTGAAAAGACAAAAGTAATCAATGATATCGTTTTTCAAACAAAGCTTCTATCATTCAATGCTTCTGTTGAGGCTGCTCGAGCAGGGGAACACGGGAAAGGGTTTGCAGTCGTTGCTGAAGAAGTTGGTAACCTCGCTCAAATGTCTGGTAAAGCAGCTGAAGAAATATCATCTATCTTAGGTGAGTCAATCGCTAGAGTTGAAGGTATTGTAAAAGATAGCCAATCTTCAATTGAGAAGATTATGGTGACTTCCAAAGAAAGAATTGAAGAAGGGATTGAGATTGCTGGAGAGTGTGACAAGGCCCTAGAGTCAATTGTGGAAGGTGTAAAACTTGTAACTTCGATGTCTCATGAAATTTCAACAGCGTCAAAGGAGCAAGAGACTGGCGTGAGTAATATCTCGCTTGCGATGAATCAGTTACAAGATACAACTAATGAAAACTCAAATATTGCTTATCAGACTTTAAAGTGCTCAGAGCAACTAGATAAAGAAACAGAATACTTGAAAGATGTTATCTCTATGCTTGAAAATGAAGTTGTTGGTGGCGTAAATATTAATGCGAAAAAAGTTGAGACAAAGAAAATAGAGACTTCAAAAAAAGCAGTAGAAAGAGAAGTAAAGAAAAATGAAAAGAAAGAAAATAATGTCGTTAGTCTTAAAAAGACAGTTGAAGTAAGAGCTGAAAAACCTAGAGAAAAAGAAATCGACCTTAAAACTGCTGTGGGCGGAGAATTACCAGATGCAAATGATCCACGCTTTGAAGATGTTTAGATTTTACTAACAAATATTAAGAAAAATTAAAACTTATATCGCACCTCAGCCCGAGCAATCAGCTCGGGCTTAAATTTGTTTACATTCTAAACTTCTATCTTCATAATTTTCTTACGATTAATTTTAATTTATTATTCTAGGAGAGGAAAATGAGACTAAGTAACGTACTCGTTATTCTTGGACTAACGCTTGCATCGACTGGTGCATTTGCTGGACCAAAGGATGACTTCGTTGATGCAGTTGTAAAGCAGTGTGGAAAAACAAAAGACCAAGCTGAGGCAATGGCAACACCAGGGAGATCTGGAAATGTAATCAAGTTTAAAACTTGTTCAAGTGCTACGATTTCTATCGATGGTTGTACACTACAGTGTAAAGATGCTTCATCATCTATTGGTGGATAATAAAGTTTTTAAAAATTAGGAGAAATATATGTTTAAAAAACTATTAGTGACAACTGCAATTGCGACAGCTTCTTTTGGGGCGACAATGGCAGATTTAGAATCAAGAGTTGAAGCTCTTGAGTTTGCTGGTTATGAAAACTGGTGGAAGTTTTCTGGAAACTTAGAGTACAGATTTGACAATGTTGAAAGAGAGTACAAGAAAGGTTACACATCTTCTACTTTTTCTGGTACTTCAACAACAAGAAATGCTGGTGATAAAGTAGAAACTAAGCACCACAGAATTTACTCAGAATTAGATATTGAAGCTAAGCCTTCTGAAAAATTATCTTTTTATGGAAGATTAGCTACTGCTAAGTATATGAACACACTTAATAAAGGTGGTGGTAACTATACAGCAGATGGTTCTTTTAATGAACTTTCTGAAGGGCAAGGGCAAGGTAATTCTGCAGTATTTTTAGAGCGTGCATTTGTAAATTATAATTTTACAAAAGAATTAACTTTCTCTATTGGTCGTCTTCCAACTATTGATGGAGCTCCAAAGCATTTTGCTGAGGGAAGACCGATGATGGGTCAGTATCCACTTCTTGCATTTGGTGGAATTTTCGATGGTGTTGCTTTAACTTATGCAAAGCAAATGGGAACTAGCCTTTTCAAACTTAGAGGTATTTATACACCATTTAACCAAAGAAACCTTGATAACCTAACTGATAAGTTAACTTCAGGAACAAATAAGCTTGATGAATCTGTTGATGTTTATTCAGCAATGTTTGAGTTTGAAAAAGTTAATATGTCATGGGCGAAGAGAATTCACTTCATTTATCAGTACCTATATTTCAATGGTCTAAGTGCTGTTGCTAACTCGACATCTACAGTCTTCATCGATGCTGTGAACGCAACTAGAAAGTTAACTGTGACTTCAGATGCAGAACTAGGCGCGGAGAGACATGTTCTTTACCTTGAAGCAAATGGTATTGCAAATACTGGATTTTCTGCTGCATTTTCTTACTTGATCGGTAAAACTATGAACTCTGGTAACATTAACCAGTGTATTGGTACTACAGCTTCAGGATGTGAAGTTTTAAATAAAAATATTGGAACTTGGTATGGTGATTCAGCTAATAACAGCAAAGGTAATGCTTGGATTGCAAATGTTAACTACCAATTCTCTATGCTAAATAGTGCAACTATTGGTTTTGAGTATATGGACTCTGATAAGAACGCTTTCTTATATGATTCATCTTCAAAAAATTTAGTGGGTCAATATACTTCAAGAGGTGGAAACTCAATGCACGTTTACTGGATTCAGCCAGTTGATAACAAGTTTAAGATTAGACTTGGTTACCAAACAGCTGAAAACAAGTATACAAACTCATTTGGTGGTTACCTAGGTGAAACTTTAGAAATCGATAATAAGTCTACAGCTTACTATACAAGCTTACAGTTTAGTTTCTAAGTTAAGATTTATATTTAAAATTGAGAGGCCCAAGTTTATACTTGGGCCTTTTTTTATTTGTAAGCATTAAGCTTTTTCTAGGTGTACAATAAAGCTTATTTTGCGTATTGTATTCTTATGAAAATTCTATTCATTTTAATTTTTCTTCGTCTTTCTTGCCTTGCTAGAGAAATTGTTTTCATGTCTCCAGTTGCTTTTGCTCCATGGGTTGAAGTTTCTACAAATAAAGAGGTGAAGGGAGTTATGGTAAATATTTCTAGGGATTTAGAGAAAAGAATTGGTGAGAAGGTCCAGTTTAAGTATAAGCCGTATAAAAGATTTGTCAGAGATCTTGAAGGCGGAGTGGATTTTGATATTACTCTATTCACAGTTGATTCTAATGCTAAACTGTCTGGACTTGTAAAAGTTGAGCCGTCAGTGAATGTAAATAGAACTTATCTTTTTTTCCATAATAAAATGAAGACGTGCAAGGATATAAAGACATTAGTTACTGTTGGTGTTAGTACTCATGAAAATACTGTAAAAGAAAAATGTAATACCTCTTTTAATTTAATCTCTACTAAGAGCATAGACCAGAGAGTTAAGTTATTTCTTGATGGAAAAGGGGATTCGCTTTTAATTGGAGAGCAGGAATTATTAAAACTTGATTCTGATACTAGAATTTTAATAGAGAAGAAAAAAAGTATTCTGCTTAAATATTCCGAGTCATTTCTTATGATCAATAAAAATTCAATTCTAAATTCTAAAAAATATGAAAGAATCCTCTCGGATTTTTCAAAAGAAGTCGCAGCAAGGTACTTTTTGGTCGTCAACGAAGGACTTAGTAGAGGTACAATCCACGCATCCCTTGATTGATAACCTTATCAAAACAATTGGCTGTTTTAGAGCTTAAGAATATTGTCTAATCTGATAATTTTTTAGTTGAAATAAAATTTATTTTTCCGATACTTGCACATGGCCAACTTAAGTGACTTTAAAGAATTGAAATTGTCAGATATTGAAGGACTCAAGCAGAGTCCTTGCAATATCTATCTCACAATGTTGAGTGGAAAGAGTATTATTATAAGTAGCGAAGGGAATCTCGTTAATATCGATCTGATAAAAAAGTATAATGAGAAAGATGAAGTTAAAATTTTAGTTTTAAAGACTGATTATCAAAAGCTTTTGAATGCACGTATTTCACAGAAAGTTATAGATATGAAGGATAAACTTTCTGATAAACAGTGGATAAATCGACTACAGAGATTTGATAATGAACTAAATTCTGTTGCTATGGTACGTGCAATGGTATCAATTATAGGTCTCAGTGAAGCAACCCTTGAGTTAATAGATGGAACAATTGACTCTACTCTTTATACATTTGAAAAAATACCTTCTTTGAAGACGATACTCGCAGATATTTGCGGTAGGGGTGATTTTTTCTTACAGAAAGCTCTTATCATAAACTATCTCTCTGTGTACGCAATAAGTAAGACACCATGGAACAACAGTTCTACTCGAAGTAAGTTATCAATGGCATCTTTTCTTCATGATTTTAAAACAGATAAAATTGATTTCATTTTGAAGGGCTTACCTGTCGATTCATCATATGATTTGCGTCAGCAGTATGAAAAATTTAAAACCCACAGCGAAGATGAATTTAGATCTTTAGTTAAAGTCAATGATGTCCCTGATGATGTAGCAAAAATTGTAAGACTTCATCATGTCGATCTCGATGGAACAGGTTTTCCCGTTAATGAGGTTGGGCAATTAAATCCATTGTCGCAGATATTTAACATCTCTCACGGGTTTGCTTTAGCTTTGCTTGATCAGGGATACTCAAAAAAATCATACTCAGGCTATTATTATGATCTCTCAGGTCGTATACTAGAAAAGTATAAAGATTCTTTAGATCCTTTTTCTTATTTATTATGAAATTAAAACTTATTATATCTTTTTTATTTTCTTTCAGTGCTCTTTGTGAGGAATATTATTTTCTTAAACAGAACTCTATTCCAAAGTTTTATGAAACAGGGCAGGGGAAATTAGGACTTTGCGGACAAATTTATAAAGAACTCAGAAAGAACTTAAAGCATAAGAATATTACAATGAAAGTTGATGAGCCTCTTTATCCGATAAAGAGAATTCTTCTAAAGCTTGATAAGGGTAGTGGCCATGTGTTTTGTGGAGCGGGAAAAACTCCAGAAAGAGAGAAGAAATATATATTCTCTAAGAAGCCAATTTATACTGTCAACAATGTCGTTGTGGCACATGCCGATGAGGATTTTATTCCGGCTAAGTTGGAAGATTTTGCGAAGAATAGAATTATGGTTGGAGCCTATTTTGGAACATCATCTTCTGAGTTTATTAAGTCAATTTCAGGTATTCAGGTAAATGATACATTCACTAACCCAGATGAAGCTTATAAGCTTATTGAAGCAAAGAAGCTTCGTTTTTTCTTCTACCATGATTTGGCCCTAAACTACGCTGTAGAGCATTCTAAGTACAAAATGAAAGTAGTTCCTGTTAAATTCAGATCTATTGAACAGTGGTTAATTTATTCAAAAAAATTACCTAAAAATGTTCGTGAAGCCATTGAAGCAGAAGTTGAAGAAATGTATAAAAATGGTCAGCTTCAGAAAATATGGCAAAAATTCTTGGTTTTGTAGTCCCTTTTTAAGCCCGGCCTAAAAAAAAATAAATATATTCTTTAGTAAAACTTGTAAGAACTGTTAAGAAAAATCGCTGTTGACTCACAATAATGATCTCTAAGTAATTAAAATCATTCTTTAAATTAATGAAAATACTAAACTAGGTAACATGTTCTAGGAAAAATTTTTCTTTGCCTCGAAAAAGAAATAGGCCGTACAATATTAGAAAGGCTTAAGAGTAGTGACAGAAGGTCTAAACTCTTAAGGGAATCAAGCTTTATAGTGCAGGAGGTACTATGTCAGACAAAGGGTCTGTTGAAACTAAAAAACTCCCTCTTCTTCCATTGAGAGACATGATTATCTTTCCACACATGGTAGTTCCTCTTTTTGTAGGTAGAGAGAAATCTATTCACGCCTTAGAAGAGGCTTCTAAGAACGGTAACGAGCTTTTTCTTGTTACACAGAAAGATGCTTCTATTCTAAATCCTGACAGAGAAGATGTTTATGACACTGGGACAGTTGTAAATATTATTCAAATGCTGAGGCTGCCGGACAATACTGTAAAAGTATTAATTGAAGGTAAGTACAGAGCAAAAGTTTCAAAATTTGAATCTAAGCCAGAAGGGTACTGGAGTGAAGTTGAGAAGTGTGTGCCTGGTCCAATCGACCAAGTAACAATCGAAGCGACAATCAGAAGTATTAAAAATATTTTTGAACAGTACGTAAAACTGAATAAGAGAATACCACCAGAACTTCTGATGAGTATTTCTTCTATTACAGATCCTTCAAGACTAGCGGATATTATTGTTGCTCATTTATCGATGAAGATTCCTGAGAAACAAGAAATTCTTGAAGCTGTTGATGTTGAAACTAGACTTCAACTTCTATTAGAGAAGATGCAAGGTGAAATTGAAATCATCAACGTTGAAAGAAGAATTAGATCGCGTGTTAAAACTCAAATGGAAAAGTCTCAAAAAGAGTATTACCTAAATGAGCAAATGAATGCGATTCAAAAAGAACTTGGACAAAAAGACGAAAAATCTGAAATCCAAGAAATGGAAGAAAAGCTAGCTGCTAAAAATATGCCAGTGGAAGCAAAAGAGAAAGTAGAGAAGGAGCTTAAGAAGCTTAAGTCTATGTCTCCAATGTCTGCTGAGGCTGCGGTTGTTAGAAATTATATTGACTGGATGCTAGGACTTCCTTGGTTCGAGTATACAGAAGATAATAACTCTGTTGCACATGCGAGAGAAACACTTGATTCTCATCACTATGGAATGGAAGATGTTAAAGAAAGAATTGTTGAGTACCTAGCGGTAAGATCTCTTGTTGGTAACGAAGGGAGAGGAACAATTCTTTGTCTATCAGGACCTCCTGGTGTTGGTAAGACTTCTATTGCTAGAAGTTTAGCTGAATCAATGGGAAGAGAGTTCTACAGAATTTCTCTTGGTGGTGTAAAAGACGAATCTGAAATTAGAGGACACAGAAGAACTTATGTTGGTGCTATGCCTGGTAAGATCATGAGTGCTCTTAAGAAAGCTGGAACTAGTAACCCAGTTATTCTTTTAGATGAAATTGATAAGATGAGTTCTGATATGAGAGGGGATCCAGCAGCAGCAATGCTTGAAGTTCTAGACCCTGAACAAAACAAAAACTTCTCTGATCACTATATTGAAGTTGAGTATGATCTATCTAAAGTTATGTTCATCATGACAGCTAACGATCTAGGAAAAATTCCTGGTCCTCTTAGAGATAGAATGGAGATCATCCACGTTTCTGGTTACACTCCAGTAGAAAAACTTCAAATTGGGAAGAAATACTTACTTCCAAAAGCTTGTAAGAATAATGGTCTGACAGATTGGTCTGTTACAATGTCTGATCTTGTAATGACTGATGTGATTAGAGGATATTCAAGAGAAGCTGGTGTTCGTGAATTCGAAAGACTTATGAATACAGTTGCGAGAAAAATTGCAACAGAAGTTGTGACAAATGATGTTGAAAAAGGGAAGAAGTTCAACGTTACTGCGAAACAACTTGCAAAATATCTTGGGCCTAGAAAGTACGATGGAACTCAGATTGAATCTGAACCACAAATTGGTCTAGTTAACGGTCTTGCTTGGACATCTGTTGGTGGTGAATTACTACATATCGAAGTTGTAACAACTCCAGGTAATGGTAAGATCCAAATTACAGGTAAGCTAGGTGAGGTAATGACTGAATCAGCAAAGGCTGCTTTAAGTTATGTAAGATCAATTTCAGCAAGACTTGGAATTGACTCTGAATGGTTTAATAAGAATGATATCCATATTCACGCACCAGAAGGAGCAACTCCAAAGGATGGTCCAAGTGCTGGTATCACAATGGTTACTGCTCTAACATCTGCGATCGCTGGTATTCCAGTTCTTCAAGATGTGGCGATGACTGGTGAAGTAACAATTAGAGGACGTGTTCTTCCAATTGGTGGATTAAAAGAAAAACTACTTGCAGCTAAGCAAGCGGGTGTTAAGACTGTTGTTGTTCCAGCTAAGAATGCTAAGGATCTTCCTGAAATTCCAGCGGAAATCAAGGCAGGACTTGATATCCATCCAGTAGCTCATGTAGAAGAAGTTCTTAAACTTGCTCTATCTCTTAATGAGCCAGAGAAGTTCATGCAACACGTTGGTGGTCTGAAAGTTATTACTCCAGATACAGATGGATACGAAGTTGCAAACTAAAGAAATTTTATAGGTTGTAAAATAGGGCCCAGAGAAATCTGGGCCTTTTTTATTTTAGGATTAGTAAATCTTCAAGGAAAAATGCAGAGAGTTCTGCTCGGCCATTGAGATTTGCCTTCGCATAAAGATTAGAAGCGTGTTGTTTAATTGTTTTTTCAGAAGAGTTACGGATTTCAGCAATCTCTCTAAGGGATAATCCCTTAAGCAAAAGTAAGGCGATATCTTTTTCTGACTCAGTAAGATTCCAGTCTATTAACTGCTGATTAATCATACCAGACAATCCTTCTGATAAGTCCTGTGTTCTCAATTTATAACTTTGAAGATCGTTCTTAAGCTTCACAATATCATGTTTTTGAGATTCATTTTGAAGTTTGATAGAGAAGTAACTTTTCCAAAGCATGAATATTCCAACGAGGCCTAAGAGCATAATCGCAGCTTCTTTAGTGACATGGGATAAAGGTGCACCTTCACTGAAGTCTTCGTAAATATCAAGAAACAGGAGTATAATAACAGCAATAAATATTATACTAGTAGAGATTCGCTCTTTAAAATTAAGCATTTAGTATCCTAGGACTTAAGTTCTAGAAGTTATTTTAAAGGAAACTTAGGTCTAAAGTCCAATTACTTTTCTTCCAAAAATGACGGATATTAAGCTTAGTAATGATGCTAGCAAAAGGAAATTTCATGTCACGAATTATTCATATCGAAAGTCTTGCACCAAAATACGTATATTCAACAGATCAAATAATTGAAGCCGCTGACTCTCTTTGGCTTAAAAATGTTGATGAGATGACAAGGCGTAAGGCGATTAAAATATTTAAAGGTTCGAATATCGATTTTCGACGTGCGGTAGTTCCGCTTGAAATTGCCTTTGGCGATCTTTCGTTTGAAGAAAAAAACAATATTTATATGAAAGAGATGATTGCTTACGGTAAAGAACTCCTTTCTAATGCCATCAAAAACTCAGGGATTGAGCCAACTGATATTGACTATATTATTACAACTTCATGTACGGGAATTATGATCCCATCAGTTGATGCTTATCTCGTTAATGAGTTAGGACTAAGAGGTGATATTGTAAGACTTCCTGTGACTGAAATGGGATGTGCCGGTGGAACCTCTGGACTGATTTATGCAAACGATTTTTTGAAGGCTAATCCAGGTAAAACTGCAGTTCTTTTAACGATGGAAATACCATCAATTACTTTTCAAAAAAATGACCTTTCAGCAGAGAACCTTGTGAGCACAGCAATTTTCTCTGACGGATTTTCTTGTGCTGTTTTAAAAGGTGGAGAAGGACCAGGCGCCCACATCATTGATACGGATATGTATCACTTTCATAAGGGTACATATCTTATGGGGTTTAATCTTACTAATACTGGTTTGAAAATTGTCTTAGACAAAGATGTTCCAAGTACCATTGAAGGAAATTTTGAAAAAATCTTTCTTCCATTTTTAGAAAGAAATAAATTAAGAATTGAAGATATTGAGCATTATATGTTTCATCCAGGTGGTAAGAAAATTATTTCGATGGTTGAAAATTACATCGCGGCATATGACAAGGATATCTCTGAATCGAAATGGGTACTTGAGAACCTTGGAAATATGTCTTCTGCAACGATTCTTCACATTTTCGATAGAGTATCAGCAACAAGAGATATCAGACCTGGAGATAGGGGATATATGCTCGCCTTTGGACCTGGTTTTATGGCACAAAGTATTCTAGTGGAGTGGAGATAAATGAGGTCCCTGCTTAAAATTCTGCCTCTCGTGATAATTGGAGCATTCTTCTTTACTTATACGCAGGATCTTAAGCAGGTCAATAATGAATATTTGTTCTTGACGTCACACGGAATTGAAAAGCTTGATAAATTTAAAAAAGAATTCCCTGAGCTTGAAACATTAATTGTGCAGGGAAATTTTCAAGAGAAAACTTCGGGCATTAATGAAATTTGTGATGAGTCTTGTGATGTTATTGCTATAAAAGATGGAAATACAGTTGAAGAGACTCGTGGAGCAGACTCTCTGATTATCGTTTCTCGACTTGATCAAGAGAGTAAGATGAAGGAGTTGATACAGTATCTTGGTAATGATCACACTATTGAATTAGCTGGTCATAGTTATACTAATAGCCTGCTTGATCATTACTCTGAAGTGATTCAAACTCAATTATTTCCAATGATGTTTGGAATTTCGTTCCTTCTCATTCTATTTTTTACTAGAAGTCTCTTAACGAGCGTGATTCTCTTTTATCCATCACTCCTTTCAGCGCTAATGAGTCTATCTGTCATTAAGTTTTTGTATGGCAGCATGAATATGGTGACATCAATTGTACCGCTGATGACTTTCGTTGTGACCGTTTGTCTAGGCCAGCACTTATATTACGGACTAGATAGTCAGATGAGAATAAAAGATGTTTTGAAATATAAGAAGACACCAATTCTTCTCATGCTGTTGACTACATTTATTGGCTTTTTCTCACTTGGTCTAAGTTCAATATCTGTGATTAGAATCTTTGGAGTATTAACAGCGGTATTAATTGTTGTAACTAGTATAGTGGCCATTATTTGGTTCCACTGTTTATCTGATTTTTTAACAAAGACAGAACACCCTTTTAATTTTCTACAAGCTCATTATCCAAAGAAAACCTTTGGACGAGAGATAATTATTCTTATATCAATAATATCTTTGATGAGTATTTTAAGTCTTGTTGATAAAGTAAATGTGGTCACAGATGCCACGATGTATTTTCCAAAGGAAAGTAAACTTAAAGAAAGAATTGATAATGTTACAAAAAGAGTTGGAGGGATTCCAATCGCTGAGATTGGGCTAAAGTTTAAAGATGATCTCAATTTTCAGGATATTTCTTTTCTTTTAAAATTAGAGAATAAAATTAAAGAGAAGACTGGACTTCAGATCATATCAAACAATGAAATTGTCTCTGATATAAATTCTATCTATGCTAAGACAAGTGAACTTCCTGCAAATAAGGACGCCTATCTTTTGTTGCGCTCTAGAGCACCTCAGGCCTTTAAAGATATTTATCCGATCTTCGAAAATAGTTATCATATCACTCTCTTAGGGTCTGCGTTGAATGTGGATGATTATGAGCCATTAGTTAGTAGTGTCGAAGAATTGCTAAAGAAAGAAAAAATCCAATATGAAATTAACGGACTTTATTATAATTTGATGATCTCTCAAAAGGAGATGGTCATAACTTTACTTAAATCATTTATGTCGAGCCTGGCGATGATTATTCTTATCGCATTTCTTTATATGAGAAGTGTTAAAGTTATTTTTACGTTCCTATTTGTTAATACAATCCCGGTAGGGCTTTCTATTGCATTTATCTATATTCTAGGGATGAGTTTAAATATTGCTACGATTATGACCTATAGTATTTCTCTCGGTATGGTTGTTGATAGTTCATTTCATCTCATTCATGCACTGGAGCATCGAATGATGAGCTATGCTGACTATGTGAAAAAAATAGTTACACCAATTATTTCAAGTTCACTTGTTCTATGTTTAAGCTTTTTTCTCTTTGTAATAGAGGACTTTATACCAATTAAAGAATTTGGAATTAACTTATCATTTATTATTTTGATTGGACTTATATTTGATTTATTTATACTTCCTACTTTATTCCTAGGTTCGAAGAAAACAAGTGAGCACTTTCATGGATAAAATATTTGATGTTTTAATAGTCGGTGCAGGCCCTGCTGGCACTTTGTTGGCATCTCAGTTAAGCAATGCTGGTCATAGTGTTGTGATTCTTGAAGGGGGAAGAGAAGTTAAGCGCAAAGTTTGTGGGGAATACTTATGTCCAACAGGCGTTGACCTTCTTCGTGAACTTGGACTTAGTGACATTGTTGATAGATTTTTGCCGATTAAAGGTATGAATATTTATTCTCCAAATGGGCTAGAGGTTAAGTCCCTCTTTCCTCGAACTGGAAAAGATAATATTGGAGTGAGTCTTAATCGCAAAGATTTTGATACCTCTTTAGTAGAGTTAGCCCAAGCAAGTGGGGCAAAGATTTTCTTTGATCAGGCGGTGATAAATTTTGAAAATCAAGGCAGTTACTGGTCTGTGAAAACAGTTCAAGGTGAAGTATTTCAAGCAAGATTACTTGTAGGTGCAGATGGTAGACGTTCGCATATTGCACGAACTATTGGGGCAACTATTCCGCCTGTAGAGGATGAGAAAAGAATTGCGATTCATGCATGGGTGCAGAGAAATACAAATCACGAAAGAGTTGGGCAGATGCACCTTTTTAAAGACTCCTCTTATATTGGTCTTGATCCTATTACTGAGAATGAAATTAATATCTCTCTTGTCTGTGATCCAAAGCGAATAAAAGAGTTAGGTGGCCCATTAGCTGTCATTAATCACTATATTGAAAAGTCATCATCACTCCATCATCAGATTGGACATGTTCAAGAAGGGGAGAAGATATATACTGTGTCTCCAATATCACATCAGCTTAAACCGTATCGAGTTAACAATCTCGTTCTAATTGGTGATGCTGCCGGCTTTATTGATCCATTGACTGGAGAAGGGATATTTAATGCACTTTGGATGGCAAAAACCTTAGCCAGTGAAATAATCGAGTCTCAAGCATTCCTAGATTATAATACGGCGATCCAAAAATTTAATTCGAAACGAGTTAAGTTTTTTAGACAGAAGAAGATTACAAACTTTTTCTTTCAATGGTTAATTAGAAAAAAACTCTTAGTTGAGCTTGTTGCAAAATTTTTAAGAAAAAGTAAAAAAAGAGCAGATGCCTTTGTCGGTATTATTGGAAATGTATATAGTCCGATAAGAGGTTTATTAAAGATTATTTTTTAAGAAGGAGTTTATATGAAATTTTTGATATCACTATTGTTAATTCTCTCTAATGTTTGTGCAAAGGAAGTTGCTATCGATTATGAAAGCTATAAGGACGCATTAAATGGAGCTAATAAAATTGTTTTTGATATGGAATCTACAAAAGCTGGATTTATTACAACTGGCTTTTCCGGTGTAGTAAAAAGTTTCAAGCTCAATTATGAAATTGATCAAGAGAATATTAAAGATGCAAAGGTATACTTCTTTGTTGCCAATCTCGATACGGATATTGATGCTCGTAACGAAAAAATGCTTAATCTATGCCTCGAAGCAGAGAAGTATCCTGTTATTATGGTGGAGCTTGGAAACTTAGAAATAGGTAAAAGTGAGAAAGATTCTGAGATTCAAATTAGGGGACAAAAGTATCCATTAAAGGTCAATGTCGAGGTTGGAAAAATAGATGATGTTTTTAAAGTAAAATTTAACTCAAAGATAAGTCTAAAAGGTTTTAATATACCAGACCCTTCGATTTTTATTGCTAGTGTAAGAGATTTAATTGAGATACACGGTGAAGTAGAGATAAAGTAAAAATAAAAATGGTGGGCGATGACGGGATCGAACCGCCGACATCTACCTTGTAAGGGTAGCGCTCTCCCAGCTGAGCTAATCGCCCATTTTTATTTCAAGCTTTTTAAGTTCGGCTAGATTAAAATAATGGGTAAAATCTGTCAATTCCTTTTTCAACTTTTTTTAAAAATTTCTGTCACATTAACTTGGCAAAAAAAAATCAATAAAATAAATATGAACATATATTCATTTTTCCATTGTTTTTTTCTCGTAATTTCAAGTGCTTAGTTGGCAAATTATGAGTGCTTTCTTAACTAATAAATTAATTAAGGTTAATTGAAAAATTAAGCTTAAATGAAGGTAAGAAATACCGATAGGTTGGTTGAGAATGATATCAATCGAGGAATCACAATGGAAGATTTTGAAAGAGAACTTAAGGAAGATTTTTTAGAGGAGTCAATGCAGCTTCTCGAAGATTCGGAGCAAGCATTCCTAGCGCTTGAAAATGACAAGGATAGTACTGATCTTTTAGACCAGATTTTTAGACTTGCACATAATCTTAAGGGAACATCTAGGGCCGTTGGTTTTGGTGAGGTTGCAGAGTTTACTCATGAAATGGAAAACTTGATCCTAAAGCTAAAGACTGGTGAAATTGAAGTATCTGATTATGTTGTGACAATCCTACTCGAATGTAACGACCATATCTCTCACATGATTACAACTTTACGTGATGATCTTGATGCTACTTTTGATAGTGCAGAAATTATAGCAAAAATTATCGCAGTAATTAGCGGTCAAGGTGCACCTGTTGAAACTTCTCACGAAGAAGTTGAAATGATCACAGAAGAAGAAGTTGAATTTGATGATTCTGACTTTGATATGGATGATACACCTGCTGCAGAGATGTTCGAAGAAGAAGTATCATTTGAATCTTCTGAAGAACCTGCAATGGAAGGTGACGATGTCGAAATTTCTGAGAGTGCTCTAGAGTCTCTTCGAGAACTTGGTATATATGATGACTCAATCATGGGAACAATGGATCTGAAAACAGCTCCTGAAACTTCTATGGATGAGGGATTAACTATTAAAAAAGGTGATGATATCGTTGCTCAGGCGGAAGCCCCTGTTAAAGCTTCTGTGGCGCCTGATAATGTTACTCCAATAGAAACAGCAAAGAAAACGGCTGCGGCGCCAGCGCCTAAAAAGACAGAAGATGAAAGTATTCGTGTAGCGCTATCAAGAGTGGAGAAATTAAATAACGTTGTTGGAGAGTTAGTAATCCTTCAAACGGTTCTTGATCAAAGAAGATTTACAGCAATTCAAGATGGACTTGCAAATAAGTCAATTGCTCAGCTTGGAAAACTTTCAAAAGAAATACAAGAGATCTCGATGTCTTTAAGAATGATTCCATTGAAGGCTACTCTACAAAAAATGAATAGAATTGTTCGTGATACTTCTAAGGCATTAGATAAAACAGTTAACCTTACTCTTATCGGTGAGGACACTGAGATTGACAAGACTGTTCTTGAGCATTTATCAGATCCACTTGTTCACATCGTTAGAAACGCTGTTGATCATGGACTTGAATCTACTGAAGGTAGAATTAAAGCAGGTAAAAGTGAAGCTGGAAATGTTGCAATTAAGGCATTTCATGAAGGGAATAATCTTGTTATTGAAATTACTGATGATGGTGGAGGGATTAATCCTGAAGTGATCAGAAAGAAGGCTATTGAAAAGAAACTAATTCCTCCAAATAAAGAGATTCCTGATCACGAGATGATTCAGTATATTTTTCATCCGGGATTCTCAACAAAAGAACAAGTTACAGAAGTTTCAGGACGTGGTGTTGGAATGGATGTTGTTAAAACTAATATTGAAAAAATGTCTGGTGATATTAAGGTATTTACAGAGATTGGAAAGGGAAGTGTTTTCAAGGTTTGCCTACCGCTGACAATGGCGATTATTGAAGGGATGGTTGTTAGAGTTGGGACAGAGAAATATATTATTCCTCTTTCTCAAGTTCATGAATCATTAAAGCCAACAAGTGAAATCATAAACTCTATCACTGGTTTTGGCGAATGCTTAAATCTCAGAGGTGATGTCCTTCCTCTTTTTAATATAGGTAAAACACTTGGGCGTAAAATGGATGATGGCGATTCAACCGATAAAATCGCAATTATTATTCATAATGACAATTTCAATTATGCTGTACTTGTGGATGATATTTTACATCAACAGCAAGTTGTTATTAAAAAGCTTGGTGATGAAATTAAATCAAATAAAGGGTTTATGGGAAGTTCTATATTAGGAGATGGTCGTCCATCATTCATTCTGGATTTAAATGAGTTATATAGTGGGTCTTTAAAGAAGAGTTCAAATAATTTGAAAGATAGTTTATCAAAGGTGGCATAGTATGAGTATTGAAAATTTTAACAAAGAAACTTTAAAAAATGGTGATGTTCATAGATTTCTAGAGTTTAGTCTAGGGGCTGAAGATTACGCAATTCCTTTGCTTTCTGTAAGAGAAGTTATTTCTGTGCCAGAGACAACTCCAATTCCAAAGGCGCCACCACACTTCTTAGGAATTATGAATCTTAGAGGACAAGTTATTTCAGTTGTTGATTTAAGAACGAAACTGAAGATTAAAGCAAAAGAAGAGAATGCTGAAGAATCTGTAATTATTGTTGATATTAATGGGATGAATCTCGGAATTGTAGTAGACTCAATAAATAAGGTCCTTGCATTCAATACAAATGAAATAAATGAAGTACCGGAAATTGATACACAAGTAAATGCTGACTATATTCAAGGTGTTTATAGAAAAGAAGATACACTTACAGTGCTTTTAGATGTTGCAAAGGTTCTTGACCTCAGTGACATGAAAGCTCTGAGTGGTGCTAGAAAAGCAGCTTAATTTTTAAAACAAATAAAACATAAAGAAGGTTCTGGATGAGTACAGCTCTAAGTCAATCGAGTGAGTATGACAAATTAATTAGTAGAGTATCTGCAATTGTTGCAAAGATATCGGGAAATGTATTGGAGGAGAAGCAGGCTCTGATGGTACAAACTCGAGTTAAGAAAAGGATGTTGGAGCTTGGTCATAATTCTCCGGCGGAGTATCTAGTTTTCTTAGAGAAAAACTTGAATAGTGAGTCAGGAGTTCTTGTATCTCTTCTAACTACTCACCATACTTTCTTTTTTCGTGAATTTAATCATTTTGAATATGTTAAAGCGAATCTCTCTACTATCGTTAAGAACGTCAGAGCTCGTGGAGATAATACAATTCGTATTTGGTCTGCTGCCTGCTCTCGTGGACAAGAAGTGTATTCATTGTCAATGTTCTTAAATTTCTATCTTCCAAAAATTGATCCCTCTATGAAGTTTAAAATTATTGGAAGTGATATTGATCCGGAGTCTGTAAAAGTTGCCGCCAATGGCGTTTATCATCGTCGTGAGATTAAAAGTGTTCCAATGAATTATCTTGGAGATCACTGGGCAAGAGGTAAAGGGGAAATTTCTGAATTCGTAAAAGCAAAGAAGAGTATTACAGAACCCACTGAATTCAAAGTTGTGAACCTTCTGGATTTTAAAACGCAAATGCGTGGTTCTAAGTTTGATATTATTTTTTGTCGAAATGTATTTATTTATTTTAGACCAGATCAAATTAAGTTGATCATGAATGAATTTTTAAATCACCTCTATGATACGGGATTGTTCTTTAGCGGTATCTCCGAATCCCTAGGGGGATTACAGCTTGAAATTGATAACGTTGGACCATCAATCTATATGAGAAAAGGGGCGAAGGCCGAAGCTTCTGCAACTCCAGAGTCATTAGCAGTCTCTGGTACTACTCCAGCTCCTGTCTCTATTGCAAGAGCGCCAGTAATGCCAAGTATGCCAACGACATTGAAAGTTGTTTGCGTAGATGATTCTTCTTCAATCCTTACTCTTCTTAAGAAGGTCTTTGAACCGGGAAGTGGTTTTGAGGTTGTCGGTGTGGCGAAAAATGGTATTGAGGCAAAAGAAGTTATTGCTAAATGTAAACCAGATCTTGTGACGTTAGATATTCACATGCCAGAAATGGATGGGGTAACTTACCTTCAGAGAAACTTTAATTCGACGCATCCGCCTGTTGTTATGATTTCTTCAGCTTCGCGTGACGACTCAGATGCCGCCATGAAAGCTCTTCGAGCTGGAGCTTCTGACTTTATTGAGAAGCCTGCTTTAAATAATATGATGGAGCGTGGAGAAGAAATTAAAACTAAGTTAAAGGTTGCCTATATGGATAAGGCCTTTGCTTCGTCTCATGTTTCAAGTGTTGATAAGGAATTTGAAAAGAAAATTGCAATATCATCACCTGAAAATAAATTTAGAGTTATTTATAGTTCTGTTTCGGATCAAAAGAAAGTTGTTAAGTTCTTCAATGAGCTTCATGACAAACAACCACCGACTGTGATGTTCTTTGAAGGACAGGATAATATTCTTCAAGCGTTAAAAGAGGATATGAAATCTAAGGTTAGATATAATCTTGAAGTTATTGATGTTCTTCCAACGTCATTTTCTCCTGACACAATCTATCTTGCCGACTTTAAAAAGCTTTATGATTCTGTTTGTTCGAAAAATAAGTCAAAACCTACATCTTGGCTTATTTTTGGAAAAACTTCTAAACATGCTTCAGAGAAAATTTTAGAGTGGGATAACGGTCATCTCCTTGTTGAAGACTTGAATTATAAGTGTGAGTTAACTGAAGTTGCCGCAGATGTCGTGCCAGCTACAAGTTTTGCGTACATGTCTTGTGACTGGCTAAGTAAGAAATGAGTAAGAAATGTATAGAGAGATAAACTCAACGCTAAGTAGTGAACAGTACTTTAAATTAGATAAACAAATGTTTGTGATGGCAAAGGGACAGAAAGAGTCCCTATGCGCTATCTTCGATAATTTTAAGTCTGATGTTCTGCTGAGTTTTATTGAAAAGGTTCGTACAAAGTTTGAATCTCAGTCTGTTGAATTTAAGCTTCTAGGGCCTTCTTCCCTTGTGAATGGAGCAAGTCGAGTTATCTCAGGAACTGGTTTCAGAGAAATTAAAACTGTTGTACGTAACCAATCCTTTGAAGTGTTTTATCTCGCGGATCAAAATAGACTTCGTGTTTCAAAAGCAGAAGTTGTCGCTGAGCCAGTAAGTCGTGAAAAGAAAAAAATTAAGGTCCTAATTGTCGACGATTCAAAAACAATTAGAAATCTTCTCAATAAAATGCTCTCTAGTGATCCAATGATTGAAATTTGCGCCGAGGCATCTAAGCCAAGTGAAGTAGAGTCACTAATTAAACATCATCAACCTGATGTAATGACTCTTGATATTCACATGCCAGAGATGACTGGAGTCGAGTTATTGAAGAAGATTGGTCATAAATATAATGTTCCAGCAATTATGGTGACTTCAATCAGCATGGAAGAAGGTCCACTTGTTCTTGAAGCCCTTGAAAACGGAGCCTTCGATTATATTCAAAAACCAGATATGAAAGATATTTCAATTGTTCGTCCAGTACTTCTTGAGAAAATCAAAGAAGCTGCAGAGTCTAGTAAGACTATTACAAATATTAATAAGCTCGGTGCAAAGGTCGTCAAGGACTTTAATATGGACTCTCTTATTGTTCTTGGTTCATCAACTGGTGGAACAAATGCGATCAAGGATATCCTTGTTAAATTCCCAAAGAATATTCCGCCAATGTTGATCGTTCAACATATTCCGCCGGTTTTTTCAAAAGCTTTTGCAGATAGGATGAATAGCTTATGTCCTTTCACTGTCGTTGAAGCGAAGAACGGTGATATTCTTGAGAAGAATAAAGTTTTGGTGGCTCCTGGTGGAACACAGATGAAACTCGTTAATCAAGCAGGAGTACTCAAGGTTGAAATAAACGATGATGCACCAGTTAATCGATTTAAGCCATCTGTTGATTATATGTTTAATTCTGTCGTTGACGCTTGTAAAAAGAAACATGTTATTTCAGTCATCCTTACTGGGATGGGGAAGGATGGTGCTCGTGGAATGCTCAACTTAAAAAATGCTGGAGCCTTAACAATTGCTCAAGATGAAGAATCTTCAGTTGTTTATGGAATGCCACGCGAGGCGGTTGAAATAGGTGCTGCGATGGCCGTGGAGCACAAAGATGATATTGCTGCCAAGATTGGTGAATTTTCTTGGCAGAGTGATAAAGCTGCGAGCTAATTACTTATCTCGCATGCTCCTTTCTAATATATGCAACAGCATTGTGAGAGTGAAGTGATTCGATATGCTCAACTTTCGCTTCCCAATCTATAATCTTTTGACACTCATTAAATACAGTACTGATTCTTCTTGTTGCGTGTTCAACGAACATTGGATTATCACCATTTAAAATGGCAAATGCTTGTTCATCAAGTCTCTTCACAAGAGATTGAGTCTCTGTTGGAAGAGCAATTCTCATCAGTCCAATAAGTTGCTCAATATCAAAACCTTGATCTGGATCGTATGTTACTTTCATTGTCGCAATAGATCTTTGACTGTGTGCTGAAGCGATACCACTTCCTTCTGTCGTCTTACCTTCGCGGTATTCTTTCTCATACTGCTTAGACATAGAAAGAGAACATGGACAAGTTGAGGAGTATTCATACTTCATTGTTAGAACCATGATTACTTTATCATCCTTTCCTTCAATCCCTTCCCATTCGCACTCATAGTACTGCCAGCCCCAGTTTCCACTTTTAAGTGATTGTTGTTTTACTGGGTAGCTGAATTTTAAGCTTAGGTGTGCTTTTGGAATAAGAGGCTCATCTTCATAGTCACGAAGTTCTGTACGGTACATATGAAGGATATTCTTATAGAACTGATGGTTAACATTTGTTGTCGCACCTTCTCTTTGAAGAATGTTACAAAATCTACTCATGTTTGCACCAGTCTTATGAGACTCAAGATATACAAACATTGAAGCTTCTGTATCGTGAGACATTACTGTGCCATCAACGTGCTCAAAGTTTAATGGAATTCTAAATCTTTCAATCCCAACTCTTGGAATTGCGATCATAACTTCGTTCGCTCTTTTTTGGAAGTCATTTAAACCAGAGTCATCTTTCATGCCTGGGTTCATGATGTCTTCTCTTTTATTTCTAAGTGCATCTATGTTTTTCATTTTCATGGGACCTTTCAAAAAATAGGTTAAAAAATACCTTAATTAGTTTGACTATCTTTTAACTTGTTATCAGGTATTTGGCAATATTTCACATACCTATTATAGACCGAAAATATTAGGCTATTTTGAGACAAAGCTTAATTTTGGGAAATTCACCAATTTTCAGGATGTTATATTGCAATCAATATTTCTTGGGCCAAAAAATAACTAAGGTAAATTGTCACTAATTTCGATAAAATAGGTATGAGAGGAGCTTATGACAAATCGTTCACTAAAAGTTGAAACATACGAGAGATACTATGGCAGTGTCGACGAGGTTGTGAAGCAGATCGAGAATTGTCCAAAATGTGGGGCCAAGTTCATTATTACTCATCTGTCAGATCGTGAAAATCTCTACGTTCATGAAGAAGTGAAGTGTACTGAGTGTAACTTCGGTACTGAAGAAACTCTTCATATCCTGAACTAGTAATGTTTAAATTTTCATTTTTCTTCTTTTTACTTTCTATTTGTTGGCTGGTGCCAAATCACTTTCGACTTCAAACAATGAAAGAGGTGCAATCTAAATTG
This sequence comes from Bacteriovorax sp. Seq25_V, assembly GCF_000447795.1. Taxonomy (NCBI): domain Bacteria; kingdom Pseudomonadati; phylum Bdellovibrionota; class Bacteriovoracia; order Bacteriovoracales; family Bacteriovoracaceae; genus Bacteriovorax; species Bacteriovorax sp. Seq25_V. The sequence goes on from NZ_AUNI01000011.1 coordinate 50,299, forward strand.
AAGCATTATCGTGATGATATCTTCATTGTCGAGAGAGCGATCGACTATGGAGTTAAGAGATTACAAAATTTTCCAGGAAAGTCTTATCTCGAAGGACATCTGCAAAGTAATCCAACCGCTGTTGAATATTTTGATGATGAGAAGGTTTATCAATTTGGTGATCTGCAAAAGAAGTATCCTACTGGAACTAAAATTCCTGTTCTTTTTAACCCACAGGCGAAGGCGTTTGAAAATGGTCAGTCGATTAGGGTAATTGCAAGAGTTGATCATAGTGAAAAAATTGAGAGAGTCAGTTTAATGACTTACTCACCCTTAGGAGTAGGAACTTTGCTCTTACTCCTAAGTTTGATAAGTGGTCGTCGTCGCGATTAATCTAGAGTATCAAATGGAGCTGGTAGAAGCTCATTAAACTTCATCGTCTTTTGAATTCCATTTAAGTCTCCAAGGTAGATTGGAGTGTCGGCCTTACAGAATTCAGAAATAACCTGAAGACACATTCCACAAGGAACTGTTACCGGGTTTGTATCAACACAAACAACTACGAATTCAATTTCAATTTTTCCATTTTCTGCAACAGCATTTAAAATAGCATTTCTTTCTGCGCAGATAGTTGCACCAAAGCTGATATTCTCAACATTGCAACCACCATAGAGCTTTTCAACGCCCTTAATTGAAATTGCTGATCCTACAAAGAAATTAGAATATTTTGCGTAAGCATTATTTCTTGTTTTTTTTGCTAACTCGTATGCTTGTTCTACTCTTGTCATTTATTTTCCTTTTTTAAAAACTTCACCCTTAAGCATTGCTATTCTTCCCGAGACTATCGTAATGACTGGAGCTCCTTGTACGAGCATGCCGTAAAAAGGCGTCCAACCACATTTACTGGCTTGATCTTTCGTATTGATAACCCATTCTTTTTCAAGGTCAACAATTGTAAAGTCAGCATCTCTTCCTACTTCAACACGGCCCTTATTAAGACCAAAAATTTTAGAGGGGTTATAACTTAATTTTTCTACGATCTTCTGTAAAGTGATTCTTCCCTTATTCATATGAAATAACATCACAGGAAAAATTGTTTGAACTCCTGGCATCCCTGATGGTGAATGCGGGTAGCCCTTACGCTTTTCAGCAAGGGTATGCGGAGCATGGTCAGAGCCAAAAACATCAACACTGTCATCATCTACGGCCATCCAAAGAGCATCTGTATGATCTTTTGTTCTAATTGGTGGATTCATTTGCGCAAGGGTGTCGATATTGTCGTAAATTTCCGGCGCACTTAAAGTTAGGTGCTGAGGAGTCAGTTCAAATGTGCAATATTCTTTATTCGCTCTTAGAAATTCAATCTCTTCTTTCGTAGAAACGTGAAGTACATGAACCTTGCGTCCTGCTTTTTTTGCAATTGCAATAATCATTTGAGTCGCTTCGAGTGCGCTCTGTGGATCACGCCATTCATAGTGAGCGTGAACAGATTTTGCTTCATCGCGGATATGCTTTCTTTCGTTTAAGCGTTTCTCACTTTCGCAGTGAACGGCAATTGGAACTTTAATATTTTTAAAAATTTCAAGAAGCTTTTCTTCATTATAAAGTAGTAAATCTCCAGTTGAGCTTCCTAAAAATATTTTTACACCAATACATCCTGGTAGATCTTGGGCCTTAATTAGTTCCTCAAGATTGCTATCTGTCGCCCCAATGTAGAAGTAATAATTTGTGTAAGATGTTCTTTCTGCAATATCAAGTTTTTCTTGAACTGCTTGGACTGTCGTTGTTGGGGGATTGGTATTTGGCATCTCAAAAAAAGTACAAATCCCACCAAGGGCCGCGCCCTTTGAGCCGGATTGAATATCTTCTTTGTGCGTGAGTCCTGGCTCTCTAAAGTGAACCTGGGAGTCAATAAGACCAGGTAGAATAACGAGACCTGTTGCATCGATACTATTTGTTGCACCAGACAAGTTTTGACCGATTTCCACAATTTTTCCGTCTTTAACGGCAATATCTGCGAAAATTTCCTCATCGTGATTAATTATTTTCCCATTTTTAATGATCAAATCAATTGAATTCATGACAGTTTTATCCTTTTTGGGTTATTATACTACCAAATATTTTTATAAAGCGAGTGGTAATGGAATTTTCAATTTATAATACCTTAACAAAGAACAAAGAAACATTTAAACCCCTAAATCCAGGTGAAATTAAATTATATTTGTGCGGCCCAACAGTTTATGGCTTACTGCACATTGGAAATTTTAGAGGTCCAATTTTCTTTAACTTTGCAAGAAACTGGATGGAACATCTCGGTTATAAAGTAAATTTCGTGTACAACTACACAGATGTTGATGACAAGATTATCAATCTTGCTAACCAAGAAGGTGTTGAATCAACTGTTATTAGTGAAAGATTTATCGAAAAATTCAAAGAAGATTTCAAAAGACTCGGTCTTCGTCCACACGATCATAACCCAAAAGTAACAGAGTATATCCCACAAATTATTTCATATGTTGAAACATTAATTAAAAATAATAAGGCCTATGAAATTGATGGAGAGGTTTTCTATTCAATAGATTCATTCTCAACTTATGGTGAACTTTCTGGAAAAGTTCTTGAAGATCTTAATGCAGGTCAAAGAGTTGAAGTTGATCAAAGAAAGAAAAATCCGCATGACTTTGTCCTTTGGAAACCATCTAAAGAAGGTGAGCCAAGTTGGGATTCTCCTTGGGGTGCTGGACGTCCAGGATGGCACATCGAATGTTCTGCAATGATTAGAGCAATCCTAGGAGATTCAATTGATATTCATGGTGGTGGAATTGATCTTATTTTTCCACACCATGAAAATGAAATTGCTCAAGGAGAGGGATGTACTGGATGTAAGTACTGTAACTACTGGATGCATAATAACTTCATTAATATGCAAGGTGAGAAGATGAGTAAATCTTTAGGAAATATTATTCCGGCAAGAGTGTTCATGGATGAGTATCACCCAGAAGTTTTAAAATTCTTAATTCTCTCTACTCACTATCGTTCGATTCTAAATGTTAGTGATGAAAAAATTGATCAGACATTTGCAAGCTTACTTAGAGTTTATCGTGCACTTAAAGTTGCGAATGAAGTTTCTAGTTTTGAAACAACTGATGCAGCAATTGCAAATAAGAAATTTGCTGAACTTTTAAATACACTTGATAAGAATATTAAAAAATCTGTTTGTGATGATTTTGCAACAGGTGAGCTTATCGCTTCAATCTATGAAGCAGTAAGAGCATTCAATGGTTTAAATCTTGAAAAGAAAGCTAAGGATATTAACTCTGCTCCAACAGCGAAGTTATTTACTTCATGGCTTTCAAAGTATGGACAGATGATGGCCCTTTTTAATGAAGAGCCAACAGTATTTTTAAAGGCCATCAACGATCTTATGATTAAGAGAAGAAATATCGATGCGAAGTTAGTTGAAGAAATTATCGCAAAGAGAGCGAAGGCCAGAGAAGATAAGGACTGGGCCGCAGCTGATAAGTATCGTGATGAATTATCTGCAATGGGAATTGATTTCAGTGACACTGCTTCAGGTGTTGAGTGGTCTGTAAAAATAGATAATGCATAATCTGCTTGAATCAAAATATTGCCAAGTCGCCGTTAATTTTCCTGCCGGTGACGGGATTCTTACTTATCAGACTGATGGGGAGGCCCTTCCTATTGGTTCACTGGTTGAGGTTCCTCTTGGAAGAAGAAAGGCGAAGGGAGTAGTGCTCCCTTTTTCTCTTTCAGAAGATGAACTTACAAAAATTACTACTGAGTATAAACTAAAGCCTATCTCTGCACGTTTTGATAGTGACTTCACTCTCTCTGAAAAAGAGTTAGAGCTTTATATGTGGATGTCAAAGTACTACCACTATAATCTCGGCATGCTGGTTTGGGACTGCCTACCAAAAATTTTAAAAAGACCTCGTGAAGTTGATATTGCTCATGGAAGTAATGAGCCTTTTGAGTTTGAACTTAATGAAGAGCAAAGAAATGCTTTTCTCTCAATTAGCGATAAACTTTTTATGGGTTTTGATCGTTTCTATATTCACGGTGTGACGGGAAGTGGTAAGACTCTTATTTATTTAAACCTCATCAAGGAAGTACTACAAAGTGGAAAGAGCGTGCTTTTCCTTCTTCCTGAGATTAATTTAACTCCTCAGTTTACAGAAACTTTTAGAAGATTTTTAGACTGTCCAATTCTTAGTTATCACTCGGGTGTGACAGACTCTCATAAAAACGAAGTGTGGAAATTTTTGAAGCGCAGTAATAAGCCCGTTCTTATTATGGGGGTTCGAAGCTCGGTTTTTCTACCTAGTGATAATATTGGCCTTGTCATTGTCGATGAGGAGCACGATAACTCTTTTAAACAAAGTGATCGTTGCGCTTATAATGGACGAGATGTAGCAATTAAAAAGGCACAGATCTTTGATTGTCCAGTTGTCCTTGGGTCGGCCACCCCAAGTCTTGAAAACTACCATACCTTTACGACTACAAAGAGAGATAATTACTTTACGCTTGAAAAGAGAGCGGCCGGTTCATTTCCTGATATTGAACTTATTGATAGTCGTCGTCACGGAGATAAGAAACGTGATGATGCGCTCTTTATATGGCCATTTGAAAAACGTTCTCTTGATCTGATTACTGAAGCTCTCGAGAGAAAAGAGCAGGTGCTTGTCTTTGTTAACCGACTTGGATTTGCTAACTTTATCCAATGTCGAAACTGTGGTCATAAATTTGAAGATCCAAATACAGGTGTTCCACTGCGATTTTTTAAGAAGAAAAATATTCTCTCGTCAGGACACTCAGACTATCAAATACCTCTTCCTGAAATTTGTCCAAGTTGTGGGAATATGAGTTTATTACAACAGGGCTATGGAACTGAGAGATTACAAGAAGTACTCCTCGAATATTTTCCCGGGAAATCAATTGAGAGATTTGACCGTGATGAAATTACAAATCTTGAAAAGCTTGAAGAAAAGCTTGATAAATTTCATGCCGGTGAAACTGATATTTTTGTTGGGACTCAGATGCTTTCAAAAGGTCATAACTTTAAACGAGTTAACCTTGTTCTGATTCTTGGAACAGACTCAATGCTTAACTTTCCAGACTTTAGGAGTATGGAAAAAACCTATCAAATGTTAGTTCAGATTCTTGGACGTGCCGGAAGATACTCTGATCATGCAAAAGTTGCGATCCAGACTCTTCTTCCAGATAATCCATTATTTAAATTCATTGAGAATCATGATTTCTCAAAATTCTATGACTTTGAATTAAACCCGAGAAGAATTGGTAACTTTCCTCCATTTTCTAAAATGATTGCAATTCATGTTTCAGGTCGTGATCGTGAAAAGCTAGTTACACAAGTTTCACGAGAAGTGAATAGACTTTATGCTTCAATTTCTCAAGCAGAAAATCAGTACGAGATTTGGGGACCAACTCCTGCCATGATTGAGAGGAGGGCGAATATGTTTACTTGGTCTTTCACTGTAGTATCTGGGAATGTGAATACCTTGCACTCAATTGTAAGCTACTTTGAGAATACTAATAAGATAGATAAGTCTTACTCTATTAAAGTCGATGTTGATCCATACCAGATCCTCTAGAAAAGTACTTTTATTAACTCTTCAAGTAATTGGTCTTTTGCATTTTTCCACTTCTTTGCTGTTTGGCGAAGCTCTTCATTCTCGCTAGAGTTTACTCCATCAAGTTTTTGTCGTAAGTCTTTGTCATTGATCATGATGCAAAAAAACTTCTCTTGTCCCTTAATCCAGACTCCGCAGATATTATTGATATAATCAAGAGAACCGGTTTTGGCGTAGAAGTTTTCAAAGGTCTTTTGGTCTAAGAAATTCTTTGCAATAAACCCTGTACTGCCAGCGAGAGAGAGATATGAAAAGAAGAATTTATCTCCAATTTTTTGGTTGTAAATTTTAGATATGATCCGAGTAAAAAGAGATGGTGTGATAAACATAGAAGTTGAAAGTCCTGAGGCGCGATCAATTTTGATGTTTTTATTTATATCATTCTTTGTAATCAACTTTTCTGAGAGTAGAAAGTTCTGGATTTGTATAGCAGCATCCTGAAGATTCTTTTCCTTTGTTACATAGAGCATGAGAGTTTCAATGAAGAGATTGTTTGAATACTCGAGAGACAGTTCGATAAGCCTCTTGATAGAAGGAGAGGATGTTCTCGAAATATTAATATGACTACTTCTCTCTTTGTTTAATTTTTTATTTAAAACTATAATATCAAATTTACTTAGAATTTCTTTGATGTAACTAAGATAAATTATTTCAGTGTCGCGAATGGGAATTTCAAATTTTCCACGCTTAGCCGTTTGGTAGTACCACTCTTCTTTTTCTGTATTCTTATAATTTCTCTTTATGATCTCACCGGGACCCATTGGAGAATTATTTTTATTAACTTCTAGACCTTGAAGGTAGGGAAGAGAGAGAAAATCTCCATTACTAAGTCCAAAGAGACGAAAGCGATTAAAGTTAATATTAAATGATGAAAGTCCCTGGTTGTAAGATTGATCGTCAAGACCAACGCTTCCAATTGAAGAAATATTTGGAAGATCTCCGGTTAGTCGAATTTGTCCTTCTATTGTTTTAATTCCTCGCTGCTTTAGCTCATAAAGAAGGGAGATCAGATCACTGCTTAGAAAGAAAGGGTTTCCTTGTGAATGAATGATGAGGTTTCCTTTGAGGATGTTATTTTGTATTTCTCCATCAATTGAAATACTTGTCTCAAATCTCTTTTCAATATCTGTATTTTTTAAAATATAGTAAGCACTAATAATTTTAAATGTCGATGCAGGGATGAAAATTGAATCTGCATTATGGGCAAATTGGTTTGATCCGTTCTTATCTATTATTGCAATTCCTACTTGGTTCTTAGTAACACCATATTTTTTAAGTAAGGAATCAATATTTATTTTAGCAAAGGTGGTGAGTGTGAGAGAGAGGAGAATTAATACTTTTCTCATTTCTTATTTCCTTCTTTTATTTCGGGGACAGGATCATAACCTCCTGCTGAGAATGGGTGACAGCGACAAATTCTCTTGGTCGTTAAAAGTAGTGCATGTCCTGCATCGTGTTTTTCAAAGCATTCCTTGGCATAGGAAGAACAGGTTGGGTGAAATCGACAATTTCTTCCGAGAAATGGGCTTAGAAAGTACTGATAAAACTTTATGAGCATAAGAAAAAATGATTTCATTCTTTCAATTTACCTTATCTCTGGAAGGTTTGCACTTTTTTTGCTAAAAAATAGTATGAATAAAAAAGAAGTAGCAAATTATGTTGTGGAGCGCCTTGAGGAACTTTTTCCCGAGACTCCAGTACCTCTCGATCACACTAATGCATTTACCTTGTTAATTGCTGTCCTCCTTTCTGCACAATGCACAGATGAAAGGGTAAATAAAGTGACACCTGCCCTTTTTAAACTCGCTGATAGTGCAAAGAAGATGATTAAACTTAGTGTTCCAGAAATTGAGGCGATCGTTAAGCCATGTGGTCTTGCTCCAAGAAAGGCCAAGGCGATTTATGACCTGTCACATATTCTCATGAATGAACACGGTGGTGAAGTTCCCGCAAGTTTTGAGGATCTTGAAAAGCTTCCTGGGGTTGGACATAAAACAGCGTCTGTTGTCATGGCACAAGCTTTTGGTGTTCCGGCATTTCCGGTTGATACTCATATTCACCGAATTTGTCAGCAGTGGGGGTTAACAAATGGCAAGAATGTTGATCAGACAGAAAAAGATTGTAAACGACTTTTTCCAATGAACCTTTGGAATAAGCTCCATCTGCAAATCATTTTCTACGGACGTAAATATTGTACGGCCCGTCAGTGCAATGGACTTCAGTGTGAAATCTGTCAGACATGCTTTCCAGACCGTAAGCGTGAAAAGAAATATAAAAAGGCATAGGTTATTTATGGAATTTATGAGAGTTTCAAATATCGATACAATTTATAAAAAAGGTACCGGTGATCAGGCGGTTATCGTTCTCCATGGTTATGGCGCAAGTTTTAAAGACCTCGCACCACTTCATAGTTACCTCGATCCACAAGGTCTGTTCAATTGGTATTTCCTCGATGGACCTCTAGGAGTTGATATTGGAATGGGGATGACTGGCCGTGCATGGTTTCCAATTGACATGATGAAATTGCAAATAGCTCAGATGAATGGAACATTTGAAACTTTATTTGCTGATCATAACCCAGAAGGAATTTTTGAGGCCCGAGATAGGGTGATGAAGTGTATTGATGAAATCAGTCAAATCCATTCAAAGGTTCTTCTTGGAGGATTTTCACAAGGTTCAATGGTTTCACTTTCATGTGCTTTACAAGATGTTTCAAAAATCTCAAAAATCTTTCTTTTATCTTCAACATTATTTGATCAAGATCTGATGAATGAGAAAGTGAGTGGTCTAAGAGATATTCCAATTTTTCAATCCCATGGGCAAGGGGATATGGTTCTACCTTTTTCATTAGCAAAGAGGTTAAGTGAATTATTGGAAAAGAATGTGGCAACATATGAATTTCATCCATTTAATGGGGGGCATGAAATTCCACTTAATGTAATTGAGAGATTAAAAGAGTTTCTTATTCGTGAGTAAAAAATTAAGGGATTAAAATGACAATAGGTAATATTAGAAAAATGAAGACGAGACTAGAAGATGGGCTGGCAATGTACCAACTTCCTCTAGGAGATAGTCTCGTTGATATGAATGAACTTGTTGGTAAGAAAATTTCCATGAAATTTGATGGAATGATTAACTGTATTGCCACAGGGGAGAAAATAACAAAGTCGTATGGCCAAGGTTATTCATATAAGGCCTTTATCACGCTTCCTGAGTGTGATACTTGTATTATTAAGCCTGAGCTTTGTCACTTCGCTAAGGGGACATGTCGCGATCCTAAGTGGGGGAAAGAGCACTGCTTTATCCCACACTATATCTATCTCGCCGTATCAAGTGATCTCAAAGTTGGGATTACAAGACACACACAAGTTCCAACGCGTTGGATTGATCAAGGGGCAAGCTATGCTCTTCCAATTTTAAAAGTAGAGGATCGTAAAACATCAGGTGAAATCGAAGTCGAGATCGCCCGTTTTTATAAAGACAAAACTAATTGGAGAAAAATGCTTCAAGGTAATGTTCCCGAGATTGATCTCTTTGATAAGCGCGAGGAAGTTTTTGAAGATCTCGCAGATGTTCTAGATTCCTTTGATGTTGAAGATCTTGAAGAAGAGATCACAACAATTAAATATCCAGTTCTTGAATATCCAACAAAAGTAACTTCATTGGGTTTTGATAAGAAGCCGATTGTAGAAGGGACATTAGTTGGAATTAAAGGTCAGTACTTAATTTTAGACACGGGTGTAATTAATATGAGAAAACACCAGGGTTATGAGATTGAGTTTAAAGCTTTTTCTTAATACTTTGTTTTAGCTGCTCAACCTTTTCAGGGTTGAGCTTTCTTTGACCATATTTGATTGAGTCTTTCATTTTCACTTCTACTTTCATAAGTGCTTCTTCAAAATGCTGACAGTTTTTACAGATAAACATATGCATGCTGACAAGTAGTTTTGAGCGCTTAGTTTTAGATGATCCATGATTATGATCATAGACCTCTTTGCATGTGAGAAATTTCAAAAGTTTCATTGCTTAATAATACCTATTGCTGAAATCTCAAGCAAGGGGGTGCCTACTTGCGATCATATCTCCATATTGAGTGTGAATTATTAAATGATTGTTACAGAGTCGCCATTTTTTCCAGTCTATTTAGGTTAATAAATATGGGTAATATAGTTAACTAGTTACGTATTTTTAGTTGTTTATGTGGTAAATGTGAGTTTTTTTTAAATTTATTTTGTTATTTTGTCGATAGAAAATAAAATGCTTTAAATAGCAAATAAGAGACTTCGGGAGAGACAGAATGAAGGATTTTTCAGCAGAGCTAGACTTAGAGAGACTTGAAAAAAAGTTAGAACAGGGTGCACAAAAGAAAGCTCAATTACTTGTTGATAGAAAACTCTCTCAGTTGAAAGATCCAACGAAAAAAATATTTCTAGCTAAGATAATGGGTGCTTTGAAATTAAAAAAGCATAAACTTTAAACTCCACATTGTGGAGTTTTTTTATGAAATCATATGAATTTCTAGGCCGTACTTTCTTGCATGTTCATCTAATATTTCTTTTAACTTCTTACTAGATATTGCGATATCAATTACTGAAAAGCGATTATTGATTGGGATACTACATTTATTTTCGCAAGAAACATCACTCGTACATATTTCGATTTTCGTGATCGAATCTATATTTTGAAAGTTTGAATACCACTTAAAGAATTCATCAAGTTTAGTTTCAAGATCAGAAACAAATGTCGATTTGTCCTTTTCAAAGTTAAAAAGAAAGCGACCGGCATCCATCTGCTTGCCATTGATAATAATGTGCATGACGCCACGAGAATTAATGTGTAGACTACTATTTAGGCACTTTGGACAATACATATATTCAACCTTTTTTATAATTTCTATATTATACCAAAAGTGCAGATTTTTTTAAGGAGAAAAAATGGAGCCTATTAAAAGAACAATTCCGATGGATGATGGAACAAAGCTTTTTACTCAGGTATATGAAAAAGGCTCAAAAGTTTGGCTAATTGCTACTCATGGGATTGGAGAACATTTGCAACGTCATTCTTATCTCGTAGACCTTTTTGGTCATGATCTCAATATTTTTCAATATGATCTTAGGGGACATGGAAGAAGTGGAGGAGAGAAGGCGTACATCTCTGATTTTAAAGTTTTCTATCAGGACTTAGATCAGTGTATAAAGTATCTTAGAGAAAAATATAATATGAAACACTATATTCTCTTTGGTCATTCAATGGGAGCACTGATTACTTGTGGCTATGCTCAGAAATATTTTTCTGATGATAATAGACCAATGTCAGTTATTGTTAATGCTCCACCGGTTGGAATTCCTGGTGCTCTTGGAAAAATCGTTGATCTTGTTCCAGATAATTTGATTACAAAGCTAAGTAGTTTTAGAGCAAGTCTTCCGCTTGGTGGTATGGTTGACTTAAAATACCTTTCTCATCGTCAGGATGTAATTGATGACTATGTTTCAGATGATCTTAATCACATGAAGCTTCACTCAAAATTATTACTTGAGCTAGTGAGAGAGTCTCGAGAAGTCTTCTCAAAGAAAATAAATTCAGGTGTTCCTAGCTTTTGTAGTTATGGTAGTGCTGATGGGATTGTTTCTCCTGAAGCAATTGATCATTACTTTAAAAATGTTGAAACTAATTTTGAACTGAAAGTTATCGAAGGGGCTTACCACGAAATTCATAATGAACTTGATAAGTACAGATTGCCTTACTTCGAGTATTTAAAATCTGCGATGACTGATGTTTTATACGGAAGTGAGTCTAACTAATTCGATAAAATTAGAAATTACTCTGTTCCCACCGCTAAGGCCTGAAAGAACTTGTTCTTCAGGCAACTTACTTTCAATATGATTTTCTACAAAATGTCTCGAAGCTTCTGGATGACCTTGAAAGCTAAAGAATGGTTTTGTCTTGTGAGCAAGACCATCATAAAAACAATCAGAAGAAGTTGAGAGATGGATAAATTCTTGCGGGAGATTCTTTACTTCATAGTGATGAGTAATAAATATTTCTAATTCTTCATTTGTTTTAAATCCGAGGTGGTCTGTTAAAACTTTCTGCTTTCTTGTTCCCTCAAAGCATCTATTGTCAGGCTTAACCAAATCTATTGTCGCACCATAAGCATCGGCCATCAATTGGTGACCAAAGCAAATCCCTAGAACTGGAATTCCCGCTTCTATTTTCGCTTTCATTCTCTTTGAGAGGTCAATTTGCCAAGGAAGTCTATCTGAGACATTTGAGTCGCTACCAAAAATGATATAGCCAGATGCCTCGTCAATAAAGTCTAGGGAGTCAGTTCCAAAAGTTGAAACCCAGTGGTACGTAAAAGGGATGCCATGACTCTGGACTATCTTATTCATACAGTTATATGATGGGGATTCAATAGCGCAATCGATAATAGCAATAGGTTTCATATGAAAACAGTCCTAACGATAAATGAGTTTAAATTTCTAATTGAAGATGATGGAAGCTATATCAAAAAAATAGAGTTTCTTGAAGAAAATTCCTCATTAGAGCAAACTTCACTACTAACACCTTTGCAAGAAGCGCTTAAAAATGAGCTACAAGGTTATTTTAATGGTGAACTCAAAAAATTTTCAATTCCCTTTAAGGCCGAAGGATCTGAGTTTCAACGTTTGGTCTGGAAGCAAATGGGAAATATTGAGTATGGCAAAATGATGAGTTATGGTGAATTAGCTCTTCATGTTGGCGGTTTAAACTACTCTCGTGCAGTAGGGGGAGCCTGTAATAAGAATCCTCTTCCTATTCTAATCCCGTGTCACCGTGTAAGTGCTAGTAATCATTTGGGTGGCTTTGCATTTGGCATGGAAATGAAGAAAAACCTCCTTAAACTGGAACGTGTGCAATTCTAAGTACTTAAAATCATTTGTAATGAACCTTTTCAACATTAATTTTTTTTAGTTATATGTCGATATGTTAAGCTGAGTAGGGCGTATAAAATGACTGAAAAAAATAAAGACATTGACTCAGAAGCTTCAGCAGGAAAATCTGCAGAGGTTGAGCTGAGTGCTGTTAAAGAAGAAGCGACGACTTCTTCAGCAGAAGTTGCGCCTAAAAAATCAGATGATGACTCAACGCTTGTTAATGGGGTTCTTTTAGAGTTTACCGCACAAGCTCTTGTTGGAAGAAATGACAATAATTCTCTCGTGATTAAAAATCCTCAAGAAGAAGATCGTGAAAAAAATGGCGCAGATGTAATTCCACTTGCAGCGAAAGCTGTTGCGCCTCCTTCAGATGCACAAATTCTTGAAGCTCAAATGAAACTTATCGCAGTCTTTATAAGTGAAGCAAAAGTTCTAGAAGTGGAAATGAATAAACTTATTAAAGTGATGTATGCTAAAAGTCCTGAATCAAAGCCCTACCTCTTAAAGATGAAGAAATTAATCCAAGACCATGCAAATATTGAAAAGGCCTTACAGGAAGCTAAGAAAGTTAGTTAAGCTCTCTTATCCCTTCTTACCGCCCTTCGGTGGTGGTTTTGTTGGTCCATGATCATCAATCGGTGAACTTTTATTAATACCAAAAAGCGCTTTCTTTGGAGTTGCCGTATGGTAAGAACAAAGCAAAGATACAACTAACGCTACTAGAGCTAAAGTAAATTTCATAAACACCTCATAAAAGTATTGATTAGGTGCATATTGTTCAATATTTTGAAGAGCGTCAAGAGAGTGTCGTCGCACCTGGCCACTTTTAGGATTATTGTAAGATTATTTCAAAAACTTAAATGGTTTATATTTATTCTGTAAATAAACTAGTGTCAAAAAGTAACTTATTAACTGCTCCAGTTAAATGGGGACAATTTTGGAAGATTCTCTACTATATTAAATATTTATTGTCTTATTATTCGAACAGCCAGAAATAGCTGTATCTATCGTGACGTAATCTTTGGGTAATCAAGAATTCTGTCCCCATTTAAATGGAGCAGTTTAAAAAGTAACAGTGGCCAGATCATTAAAAACTGGCCGCAGTATGAGAAATTAACTATTTAAGAAAAGTTTCTAGGAACTTAACTCTGATCAGTGCAGGTGGGTGTGAGTGATAGAATGCACTGTAAGTTGGATCTGGAGTAAGAGTGCTGGCATTATCCTTGTACATCTTCACCAGGGCCGAAATCAAATCCTTCGCACTTGAGTTATTGGCCGCGAATTCATCTGCCTCAAATTCATATTTTCTTGAAGACCATGCTGAGATTGGTGTGATGAAAAAAGTATAAACACCACTAACTAAAGTGAAGAGAATCAGTGTCATGTAATTAGCATTGGAATGTACACCATGCATTTCATAAAACCATTGAGTATTCATTAATGCCCCAAGGATGTAAAAACCAATGAAGCTCATTGCGAAGGCCTTGATCATCATTTTTAAGATATGCTTACGCTTAAAGTGGCCAAGCTCGTGGGCAAGTACCGCCTCAACTTCAGATGCATCAAGTGTATTAATTAATGTGTCGAAAAAAACAATTCGTTTATTTTTTCCAAATCCAGTGAAGTAAGCATTCCCGTGCCCGCTTCTCTTACTTGCATCCATTACAAATAGACCGTTACTTTCAAAGCCAGTACGTTTTAAAAGATCTAAAATTTTGTCTTTAACTTCACCATCTTCAAGCGCTGTGAACTTATTAAATAGTGGCGCAATAAAAGTAGGATAAATCCACATAAGTAGTAATTGGAAAGCACTTAGAAATGCCCAGGCGTATAGCCACCAATATGTTCCAAGCTTCTCCATAATATTCAAAATTCCAAAAAGAAGGGGAACTCCAATAATAAGACCAATAACTGTTCCTTTGATAAGATCTGAAATAAAGGTCTTTACTGTCGTTTTATTAAATCCAAATCTATCTTCAATAACAAAAGTCGTATAAAGACTTTGTGGTAGTGAAATAATTGAATTGATAAAAACAAAGGCAAGAATGAAAAGAACGCCAGTTGCAATTGGACCAAGTTGAAATTGAAGAACCCAATTATTTAAAAGATCAAGTCCGCCAAATAGTGTCCATGCAATTAGAATAATATAACCAATGAAGTTAAAAAAGTTTCCAACATTAATTTTTGTTACTGAGTAATCAGCTGCTTTTTGGTGGTCTTCGAGAGTAATATTCGCTGCGAATTTTTCAGGAACTTCATTTCTATGTTTTAAAATATGTAATTTATTTCTCTTATCTAGATATGACTCAGTGAGTCCCTTTAGACAGATACAAGCAAGAAAAATTTTAGATAAACTTGATAGCTCGACCATGTGCTTCCTTTTTGTTTCCTATTTATTTTAGTATGATTTGCTAAATCTTACATACTTTGGAAGCAAAATGAAAGTTCATAAAATATACACGGAGAGTCCATTACGCAATTATAACTACTTCATCGAGGAAACATCGCAAAATGTAATCGTTGTTGACCCACTGATACCTGCTCAAGTTGATGCTTGGTTACTTCAGAATGGAAAAAAACTGTCTGGGATTATTATTACACATAATCACCCAGACCATGTTGCAGGGTTTGAGAAGTTAATGAATGAACATGGTTGTAAGGTTTACGCGCACTCTGAGTTTTGGGGGAATCGCGATCTTGTGACTAATTTTATTGAGGATGGAGATTCGTTAAAGCTAGAAGTTGGTCAACTGGACTTTATCTATACTCCTGGACATACGAAGGATCATATTTGCTTACTTCTTCAAAAAAATGGAGTTCAAGAAAGTGTTATCACAATGGATACAATTTTTAATGCTGGAGTTGGTAATTGTAAAAATGGTGGAGATCCCAAAACACTTTTTCAAAGTATTGAAAAATTACTAAACATTCTTCAAGATGATGTTGTTTTATATCCTGGACATGATTATATTCTTAACAACTTAAAATTCACTTTAAGTATCGAGCCAGAAAATGAAGTAGCAAAGAATTTAGTGGAAAATTTTCAAGGGCAATTTGATACAACAATTGGCCAGGAAAAAAATATCAATGTCTTTTTTAGACTCGATGAAAAAAATATTGTAGATCGATTTACTCGTTCTGCTGCGACGAGAGAAGAAAGATTTATCGAACTTAGAAAACTTAGAGATACTTGGTAAATAATAAGGAGATTATATGAGCTTACCTAAAATAGGAAACCTAGCACCTGCTTTCACACTAGTTGATCAGGATGGAAAGAAAGTTTCACTAAAAGACTTCAAAGGAAAGAGTAATGTTGTTCTATACTTCTATCCAAAGGCCATGACTCCTGGATGTACAGTTCAGGCATGTGGAATTAGAGATACAAAGAATGATTTTAAAAAACTCGATACAGTTGTATTTGGAGTGAGCCCAGATGCACCAGAAAGGCTTCAAAGATTCATTGAAAAGCAAAAGTTAAATTTTACACTACTGTCAGATGAGGATCACTCAGTCACCGAGAAATATGGTTGCTGGGGACCAAAGAAGTTTATGGGAAAAGAGTATATCGGTGTTCACCGTATGACTTTTATCATTGGTAAAGATGGAAAGTTAAAGCACATTATTGAAAAAGTTAAAACAAAAACTCACCACGATGATGTCATCGCATGGATTAAAGAAAATAAATTATAGGATAGCAGATGAAATTAATTTTATTATTACTTATTTCGACAATTACTTTTGGAAAGTCGATCGAGTTAATATCGTATAACGTTGAAAACCTTTTTGATACTGTTCATGATGAGGGAAAAGAAGATTGGACATTTCTTCCAAAGGATACAAAAGGGAAGAAAGAAGCTTGTAAGAAGATTGGTTCTCACTATCGTCGTCAAGAATGTTTTGAGATCGACTGGACTGAAGAAAAGCTAAATATAAAACTTTCTCAGATCAAAGACGTACTTCTTAAAGAAAGAAAAGTTCTCCCAAATATTCTTGGTCTTGTTGAGATTGAAAATGAGAATGTTATTTCTAAACTTTCCAAAGTTATTGGTTATGAAAAATTTGTAGTTTCAAATAGTCCTGATAAACGTGGGATTGACCTGGCCTTACTTTACAAAGAGGATGCCGATCTTAAGTTTGTAAAAAAACTAGAGCATGAAATTAAGGGTGAATACTTTGTTAAAAGACCAACGAGAAATATTCTTGAAGTTCAATTTCGTCTTGCAAATAAATATGATCTTTTCGTATTCGTTAATCACTGGCCGAGTCTTGGTAATCCAGATATCGCTCGTGAGCTAGCTGCTACTACCTTGAAGGCGAGATTTATTGAAATAGAAAAAACAAATAAAGATGCTCTTATTCTCGCAATGGGAGATTTTAATACGATTCCTAAGTTAAAGAAGAAAGGAAATAAGCACCCTTTTACAGATGTTCTTCTGGTTGAATCTGGTATTAAAGATCTTGGAGAGGAATTTTATAACGTAAAGAAAAATGACAAGTCATTTGTTGATACAAATCCTAAAGGGTCTTATTTCTATGCTAGGGAAGGTGAGTGGAATCATCTTGATAGAATTTTCTTCAACAAGAATTTAGGTAATGGTACTTTGCCAGATCTTGATATATCTTCTTACCATATCTATGCCCCAGAGTTTATTAATAAATATGATAATGATATTGAAGATGAAAACTCGATGAGAAGACATCCAAAGAAAAAAGCTGATGGTGTGCCTAATCGCTATGATCATAAAGCAAGAGAAAAGAGTAAGGCCGGGTACTCTGACCATTACCCAGTCATTTTTAAAATTAATTATTAATAGGAGGGGAGACAGCGTTCTCCCTTTTATTTTATGAATTTACTTATCATCGGTGTCGGACATCTTGCTAAAATACTGATTGCAGAAATTAGAAATGATAATCAATCAAAAATTAAAACTATCACTGGAACAAGTCGTGACTTAACTAGAATTTCTAATCTTGGTCTTGATGAAGTTGTTGAGTTTTCCAAAATTGATGAACTTCTTAAAAAGAAAACTTTCGATCATATCGTGTTTACTTTACCGCCGATTCCCGATTACCAGGCATTGATAGAAAGAATCCATGTCGAATGTCATTCTAAGTCAAAGTGGACGTTTGTAAGCTCAACTGGAGTTTATCACCAGGGAAGAAACTCTGCGGCATTAATTTCAAATGAGAATTTTCTAAGATCACTTTCACGTGAAGTTTATATAGTAAGACCAGGTGGACTTATTGATGAAAAAAGAAACCCTGTCTTCGTTCTGTCTCGGAAAGATGAAGTCGATGGATTTAATCAACCAGTAAATGTTGTTCACACTTTAGATGTTGCAAGATTTATAAAGTTTTTAATTGAAAATGATATAAAAGTGGATGATTACGATCTCGTTAGTGATGACAGTATGACAAAGTCTGAATTCTACGGACCTTTTTTTGGGCATTATAATTTGAAGATCCCAAAGATGAATGACTCAGAAAATAAGACTACTCATCTTTCAAATATCAAATCAAAAGATACTGGTTTTAAATATATCGCACCAGCAATCTTTGAGTATATTGCAAAGCGTGACTAAGTTAGTAGGAAATTTCTTCTTCTGAAAGAACTTCGATCTTCATATTCTTAGAGAGAAAATCTAAAAGTCTCAGTGTTTCATCTTTTGTTGAAATGTCGCAGCAAATTTTGATATCTCGAGTCTGATCACCTCTTTCAAATGGCAGAGTAGAGTAGAAACAAAGCCCCTCATTGGCCTCAAGCTTAAAATATAAAAATGCGGAGTCAGCTTTAGAGACTCTAATGACTGAGTGGTATGCTTTGTTATTGGCTTCCATTATATGATCCAGATTCAAATTTTGGTAGTTTCTCTGAAATTTCATTGACTTAATTACAGTGTAAACTACAATAGTATTATAAGACTGAAGAATCTTAGGTCATGGAGGACGAAAAGTGAATTTTTTCAGGAAGAAAATTTCATTTTTAACTTTGATTGCTATTTCTGCTTCCCTTAGTTCATGTTCATGGATGAGTACAAGGAAGGCCCTTTTCGACGAAGAGGTTGAAAATACGAATCCAAAAGTTGAAAATTCAAATCAATCAACAAATTCAGTACCAAAAGCACAATACGATCAATTGCTTTCAAAATATGAAAGTCTTCTTGATAAAATAAAAACTGCTGAGAACCAAGCTGCTGACCAAATCGAAAACTCACCTTCGGCTAAAGAAGGGGAGATGATGGAGAAGTTAAGTAAAATTACTCCACAAGCAGATCTTGCAGAGACTGTTGATGTGTTTGGAAAGAATGGTATTTCATCGCAAATTCCGGCCGATATTATGGAAGCTGCGGCGACCACAGCAGCTCCTTCAGGTAAGAAGCTTTCTGATTCTGAAATTCAAACACAGTTACAATCGCTACAAAAAGCTAATAAGTTTGTGATGGAAAATAAAATGGACTCAGCTCTTATTCTTTTAAAAGATCTTGAAGAGTCGAGTAACCCACAAATTAGAGTGCGTGCAAAATTCTACTTAGCAGAGATGTTATTCAGACAAAATGAATATGATCTATCAATGCAAATCTATGAAGAGATTATTCGTGGATATGCTTTTTCAGGACTGGTAATTAAGAGTCTAGGAAGATTAATTGTCTGTACTGAGAAATTAAAGATGGATAAGAAGAAAGAGCGTTATTACTCAATTCTTCATGATTTTTTTGAAGCTACTTAGGAATTAAATGAGACCAACTAAAGAAATTTGCAAATTACTTATTTTGTCGATGCTGCTTACAAATGTGAGTGGAGCAGACGATCTTAGTGATCTCGAACTTCTTGAAGATTCAGATGTTAATTTATTATTAAACGACGGAAAAGTTGGTCAGGATCTTGATCTTTCAAGACTCGAAGAGATTGATGATCTTGAGGCCCTAAAAAATGATGTTGGCGACTCTATTCCAGACGTTCAACTATCAAAAGAAAATCAAGATAAGCTTGATGCTATTAAAGATGAAAACTTTATCGAAGCTCCAAAAGTTGTCGAAAAAGTAGAGCCTTCTTTAGAAGGGCCAAAAGATAATGTCGCTGGAAACTCTGAGACAGGTGAAGTTAAGTCTACCTCGAAGCCTGAAATTTTTGACGTAGGGAAAGAAGAAAAAAGACTTCTTGAACTGGCTACATTTGTGGAAAAGAAAATTCCAAGTGATGAGTGGAACGAAATTGCAACAGCATCTAAAGTAGAAAGATATGTTGTACAAGAAGGTGACTGGCTTTGGAAGATTTCTCAAAGACTTTTTGGATCAGGGTTTTACTATTCTAAAATTTGGTCGATGAACCCGCAGATCACAAACCCTCATGAAATTGAACCTGGACAGGTCCTTGTTTTCGACACTGGAAGTAGTTCTGATTTCCCAAAAATTCAAGTTGGAGACTACACAGAGACTCCTGAGAACCCAACAGAAGCCCCTAAAGTAGCACAGAATAACTTTTCAAATTATGGCGATAATATTCAGCCAGATTGGCTAAGAGAGAGAAAGAGACTTCAGGATCAAGGGGCCTTCTTTCAATATATTACAGATGCAACTTACGACGATGTTCTTGAACTTAAAGCAATTGAGCTCAATGAAGACTATAAGAAGTATGACCCGCCTTTATCTGAAATTACCATCGTTGAGCCTACTGATGCTTACGATGAGCACGGTGTTGATAAAACATCGAAACTTTCATTTGATGTTAAAGAAGGCTTCTATCTTAACACATTCTTAACGACTAACTTTGTTCAAGACCTTGGTGTTATTGAAAATAAACAAGATGAATCAATCTATATCAAGAACAGAGATACAGTTTATGTGAAATTTGATAAATCCGTGAAACCAAGACCAGGTGATCTATTCTCAGTTTATTATCCAGAAGGAAAAGTTTCGCATCCAATCTCTGACCGTGAAGGTCTTAAGTACACAGTTGTTGCCCAAATTAAGACTATTCGCCAAATTGAAGATAAGTGGGAAGTTCTTGTGACAGACCTAACAGGTCTTGTTGAAAGAAACGCCAGAATTACAGTCTATACTCCGAAAATTGAAAAGGTTTTCAAGTCTTATAATAAGAGAAGTATCGAAGCTGCCATTATTGGAAGTTATAAAGAGACTACATCTGGTATAGCTCAAGGTGATGTAGTTTATATCGACCGTGGTCGCGTTGATGGTGTTGAACTTGGAAACGTTTTTGAAACTTATTCATTCCGCGATGAAGGAACAGGGAAGAAGATTTCGAATACACCGACTTATGTAACAGGAGAGCTAGTTGTTATTACGCTTAGTGATAACTTTGCGACTGCCCTAGTCATGTCGAGTAATACAGACTTTAAGGTTGGTACAGTTGCATTAACTAAAACTGAAGAGAAGGCTTTACGCCAAGCACAGTTGAAAAATAATTTGAAAAACAAGGATGCTCTTGCTAAGGAGAAACTTGGTCTTGAAGAACTTGATGTTGAGCTAAACCTTGATGACTTGAGTCAAGACTTATTGAATAGAATAGATGATGTTCAAATTAGTGAAGACGAACTTGAAGAATTAGAGAGACAAGAGAGAGAGAAATCAATTATTAAAGATCATGAGAGGGACTTAAAAGAACTTGAAAGATTAGAAAAAGAATTGATTGATGCGGAAGGCAAGCTTCTTGAGAAGAAGATTGATGAAGATGCATATCTTGAAAAACAAGATCTCGACTCTATTGAGAATAATGCAAAGCCAAAAGATCCAAATGCTTTCGAATCAATGAATGAGATTGAATCAGAGATTGGTAAGAAGTATATGGATGAGGATATTAATTCAAAAGAGAATCCGTACGGATTAACCGAATTTGATCTTGAAGAAATAGATGAGTTGTTGAATACTGACTCTAATTAAACTATTCTAGTCGTCAATTACAGAATTTAAATTTTTCGCATCTTAAACTTACTTTAGGATGCGAGCTGAGGAGTTAAATCACCATGAGTGATGAAGTAACGGTACAAACTGAAACTGTAGAGAAAAAAACAGCAAAGAAAAAAGTAACTAAGAAAGCTGCCAAAAAGACTGCCAAAAAAACTACAAAGAAAGCGGCAAAAAAGACAGCTAAAAAAACGACTAAGAAAGTTACTAAAAAAGATGCTGAACCAAAACTTAAAGATGATGGTATTGTGATCAAGGGTAATTATAAACTTGTTATCGTTGAGTCTCCGTCAAAAGCAAAAACGATCAAAAAATACCTTGGTAAGGGCTATCAAGTGGTTGCGAGTAATGGTCATATTAAAGACCTACCAAAGTCAAAGCTTGGTGTAGATATTAAAGAAGATTTTGAAATAGATCTTGTTCCTATCACAGGAAAGAAAGCCAAGATTGAAAGAATCCAAGAGCTAGCCGCTGGTGCCGATGAAATCTTTCTGGCTCCCGACCCTGACCGTGAAGGAGAGGCCATTGCTTTTCACTTAGCGGAAGAGATTGGTAAGAAAAAGAAAATTCATCGTGTAGTTTTCAACGCCGTTACTAAAACAGCCGTTGTTAAAGCTATCGAAAATCCAACAAAGTTAAATGTTGAGATGTATGATGCTCAAAAAACAAGACGCGTCCTTGACCGACTAGTGGGATATAAAATATCTCCAATTCTTTGGGATAAAGTACAAAGAGGGATATCTGCTGGCCGAGTGCAATCCGTAGCTCTTAGAATTATTGTTGAAAGAGAAGATGAGATTAAAGCATTTACTCCAGAGCAGTGGTTCTCAATTCATGGTGAGATGGAGAAGTCTTCGATTCCGTTTGAGATCAAGTACTATGGCTCTGATCCCAATAAGAAAAATGATCTAACGGATGAAGCTGAAACTTTAAAAATTGTTTCTGATGTTAAAGGTAAAGACTTTAAAGTCGTTGATGTAAAGAAAAAAGAAAGAAAGCAAAACCCAACACCACCATTTACAACTTCTAAGCTACAACAGGAAGCCGCTAATAAATTAGGTTTCACGGCCAAGAAGACAATGATGGTTGCACAGAAGCTTTATGAAGGGATTGCAACAACAGACTTTGGTACAGTGGGTTTAATTACCTATATGAGAACTGACTCTGTTAGAACAGAGCCAGAGGCAATGCAAAATTTGAGAAATTACGTTGCTGAAAAATACGGGAAAGAATATCTTTCAGAAACAGAGATTGTCTATAACAAAAAAGGTGGAGGAAAGGTACAAGATGCCCACGAGGCCATTAGACCAACTTCGCTTGAGTATACGCCACAAGCACTAAGAGGAGATCTTTCTGCTGATGAGCAGAAATTATATGAGCTTATTTGGAATAAATTCATTTCTTCTCAAATGAGCCAAGCTATTATTGATCAGACTTCTGTTGTTTATGAATGTGAAGGT
Source organism: Bacteriovorax sp. Seq25_V (assembly GCF_000447795.1). Lineage (NCBI taxonomy): Bacteria > Pseudomonadati > Bdellovibrionota > Bacteriovoracia > Bacteriovoracales > Bacteriovoracaceae > Bacteriovorax > Bacteriovorax sp. Seq25_V. The sequence continues at coordinate 73,248 of NZ_AUNI01000011.1, forward strand.
CATATCTTCAAAGCAAATGGTTCCATTATTAAGTTTCCTGGTTTTAGAACAGTTTTCTTAGAAGCTGCAGCAGAGCGTGCTTCAAAGAAAGGTGGAAATGATGATGAGGATGAAGAAATTAAGCCATCTGGAGAGTTGCCGGTAATTGAAGTCGGCGAGACGATGAAGGCAAAGAAAGACCCTGAGCATCTTGAGCACTGGACTTCGCCACCTCCAAGGTATAACGAAGCTTCACTAGTTAAAACTCTTGAAGAGAAGGGGATTGGGCGTCCATCGACTTATGCATCAATTATTTCAAATATCCAAGATAGAGGATATGTAGAGAAAGTTGAAAATAGATTTATGTCCACGGAGCTTGGGACGGTAGTATGTAAGATGCTTATTGGAAGCTTCCCAGATGTCATGGATGTTCAATTTACTGCTAACGTTGAGAAACTCCTCGATAAGATCGAAGAAGGTGACGTTAAATATAAGAAAGTTCTCAAAGATTTCTGGCAAGGTTTTGAACAAACTTTAGAAAAAGCTAAAGAAGAAATGAAAAACCTTAAGAAGCAAGAAATCCCAACTGGTATCCACTGTAAGAAGTGCGAAGACGGTGAATACCATATTAAATGGGGACGTAACGGACAATTCCTTGCGTGTTCTAACTATCCAGACTGTACTTCAACTCATGACTTTAAAAAGCATCTTGATGGAACAATTGAGATTCTACCAAAGAATTGGTTTAGAGATCCATGTCCAACATGTAATGGAAAGCTAGAAGTAAAGAAAGGAAAGTATGGGCGCTTTGTTCGCTGTGAAGATTATCCAAAATGTGACACGACTCTTCCATATACAATTGATGTAAATTGTCCAAAGTGTAAGGTTGGAAAATTTGCTGAAAAGCAAAGTCGTTATGGGAAAATCTTTTATGGTTGTACAAGCTACCCAGACTGTGAAAATGCAATGTGGACAGAACCTAAGAAATTCGATTGTCCTTCTTGTGGTTATGGTGTGATGGGTGTTAAAGAAACAAAGAGAGATGGAAAGCATCTTGAATGTCCACAGTGTAAACACAAGGTTGATTGGGAACTAACACCATATTATAAGAAAGAAGAAGAGTAAAAATTATGAAAGTAACATCATGGAGAGATGCTTGGCACGAAGGGCCGGGACCAAAAACTCGTAGCGAATTCATTATTCTTTATATGAAAGGATTCTTAATGGGGATCGCTGACCTTATTCCAGGAGTCTCTGGCGGGACCATTGCTTTCATCACTGGAATCTATTCTCTCTTCTTAGACTCGATTGCTAGCATCAATAAGGAGTTCTTTACACATCTATTAAAATTAGATTTTAAAAGTGCTCTTTCCGTAATTCATTTAAGATTTATTATTCCAGTCCTTTTTGGAATATTATCCGCAATGTTGACTCTTGCCAGATTAATGCACTATCTAATGAATGAACACCCAATTCCAACTTGGGCGACATTCTTTGGACTTATTTGTGCATCAATTTTCATTATTTGGAAGCAACTTGATAAAGCCTTTTCTCCAAAAATGATGTTCGCTATTATTGTGGGAACAGTTTTTGCGTATATAATGGTTAGCCTCATTCCTGTTGAGACACCTGAGAACTTCTGGTTTATTTACCTTTGTGGAATTATCGGAATTACTGCGATGATTCTTCCGGGGCTATCTGGCTCATTTCTTCTTTTGATCCTAGGAAAATATGAGTATATCACTGGGATGCTTAAGAATCCTTTTGCTGATGGAGCGCTTGCTGTTATTCTTGTTTTTTCAATGGGAACGGTGACTGGACTTCTTGGGTTCTCAAAGATCTTAAACTTCTTTATGAGGGAGTACCGTCAAGTGACAATGGCATTCTTGACGGGAGTCTTAATAGGCTCGATGAAAAAAGTATGGCCTTGGAAGGAAGTTCTAGAGTCTGTTGAGATCAGAGGGAAGGTAAAGGTTCTTAGAGAAATCAACATTGTTCCAGCATCTATGGATATGGAAAATGTCATTGCTTTTACTTTATTGGTTATTGGGTTTCTAGTCGTTATTGGTTTAGAGAAAAAAGCTAATAAAGTCATTGAATAATGATGAATCAGATTTTAAAATTTTATAAATGCAGCCTTAGTTCAGTTGGATAGAACGTCAGACTTCGGATCTGAATGTCGGGGGTTCGAGTCCTCCAGGCTGCGCCATATATTCTTCTTTCCATGCTTATTACATTTTATTGTGATCGCGTTCAATTTAAGGGTTAATAAATCTTGATTTTGAGTTTGGTTTCTTTTTAGTTACTATCCTACGTGATGCCTAAGTCAATCTTAATGTTCTATATTTATGGACTCATCTTTAACTTAGTATTAATTATCTTGATGATTAGTATAAAGAATAAGAAGAATAGAAAAGTTTATCTGCTCAATATGAAGAAGATAGGACTTATGCACGACTTCAAATGGTATGAGAGGTCAGGGTTCTTTTATCCAATCGTTTCTCTTTATTATTTAGTAAACTTTCTATCTTCATGGGCTTCTGTACCATTTAATATCCTTATTGTGTTTGCAAACGTATACCACTCAAGTATCAGTGAGATTAGGGGAGAGTTAGATTACTTGAAAGAATATCTCTTCGTAGATAAATCATTAGGAGAGTTAGAAGTTTTTATCATTCATCACCTGACTGAAAAAAATATAATTCCATCAATTGTTGGGGAGGAGGAAGCAGTGAGAATTTTAGAGAGTCTTGCCAGAGACTATAAGCTAACTGCCGATGAAGAACAAATTCAAACAACTCTAAGAGTAATCCTAAGTCGTGCGGTTACTTCTTAGTTCGATAGATGTAATAAAGAATTGCTGGTAACAAAATTACATCAGAAATGAGCGCTAGAATCAGTATCATTGCACAGTAAATTCCAAACTTCTGATTTGGAACAAAATCTCCGAAAGCAAAAAGGCCAAAGCCAAAGAAGAGTAATACTGTTGTTAGTATTAAGGCCTTCCCGGTTTGAATCAAAGTTTCTTTTAGTGCTTGATCAGTTGAATGACCTTTGAGGATTTTAATCTTATAATTTGCGATAAAATGGATCGTGTCATCAACAGCAATTCCGAGGCAGACTGCAAAAACAATAACATTTCCAATATTAATTTCATCACCGTTTAGGTACATAATCCCACTTGCTACCATTAAAGGAAAAACATTAGGAATAAGAGATAAAATCGCTAGTTTTAAATCTTTAAAAGTTAGAAACATAATGAGAAAGATTAGTGGAAGAGTGAGTCCCATTGAGTAAAAAAACGTATTAACAACAAGATCATTTACTCTATTGTAGATTGGTGATTGACCACCTTCGTAAACATTTAGTCCAATTTCTTTCGCCTTTGCTAGAATGATTTCTGATTTTTCAATCGCGGTCATAGTGTCGTTCACATGCCAAAGGACGAGGACTCTAAATTTTCTGTTATCAATTGAAATCTGATTTTTTAAATCCATGCCACTTGGAAGTCCAAGTGTGTAGAGGAATAGTTGATCTGCAACTTCACGACGAGTCTCTGGGATTTTATAAAAATTAGGATCATCACCGTGAAGAGTTTGATTCATCTTTTTTAAAATAGTTTCAATAGAAGTAACTCTTTTAACCTCTGGAAGTTGCTCAATCCAATTAATCATTAATTCTGATTTTTTTAGAAACTCAACATCCTTAATCCCTTCTGGAATCCCACTGTCGAAAACGAGTTCAATTGCACGAGAGGCACCAAATTCACGTTCAACTAGATTAAATGTCTTTTTGATTGGAGTAGACTCAGAGAAATACTCAACAGGATCAGCATTGATTATATTCTTACTACCAAGATAGGCCATAAATAGAGCCAAAAGTGGAAATGTTATGACAATAAGTAGTCGATACTTATGCGAGAAATTACCAATATGTTCAATAAAGTGCAGGTCTTCTTTTGCCTTTCTTTGAGGAAAGTTAATATACTTTAAAAATGCACCAAGAAGAAAATAAGTGAAAAACCATGCGAAAATACATCCAATTCCTGATAGCATTCCAAGATCATGGATTGGTCTAATATCAGCTGTAAGAAGACTGAGAAAGCCGATCGATGTCGTAATTGTTGTTAAAATGGTTGGAATAAAGTTCTTTGACAACGCCCTTGTTGCTGCATCTTCATTTGTTAATCCCTCATAGGTCGTTCCATGACGATAGCTAATTAGAATATGAACTGAGTCGGCAAGGCCAATCGCAATTAAGACTGCTGGAACTGCCGCAAGGATATTGTTAAATTCAATCCCAAGAAAACCTTCAACCCCAAATGTCGAAGCGATAGTAAGTAGAATAATCACAAAAGGGGAGATAACACCAAATAGATTTCTAAAGAATGCGAAGAGAATAATTACTAGGGCAATAAACACGAGTGGAAATACTACAACCATATCGCGATCGGAGGCTCTTTTCAGCGATTCATTAATAAAGGTTATTCCACTTAACTGAATGTGAATTTCATCATGATTATATTTTTTAATAAGTGACTCTACTTGGGTGACAATTTCTTCGTATGGAGGTGTTCCATTTGTTACTTGGAGGAATGACCTAATATAGGCAAGTTTTCCTGAGGGGGAAATTAAATTGTTAACGAGGTGTTTGTCACCTAAGGCTTGGTTTTTCTTTTTGTTAAGAAATTCTTCCGTGAGTATATCGTCCTCTGCGATAAAAGGAGTAATTGAGATATCATCATCTATACTTTCAATCCAATTATAATTTGTAAGAGATTCAACTCTCACGATATCTTTTACCTTCCACATCTCTTCGGAAATTTCCTGAATAGTAGAAATTGTATGGGGATTAAAAATACCTCGATCATTATAGATAATCACATCCATGGTGTCAGAGCTACCAAAAGTCTTCTCATGAAGATTGAGATCATTGATACGATGGTCGTTCTTGTTCAACCAAACTTTCACAGAGAAATTAGATTTAATTAAAAAAATTCCTGAAGTAAGAAGGATAAAAGCAATAAGGCTCAGAGAAATATAAAGTTTACTTTTCCTAACAATATTAGAAGAAAGTTTTTGTGCAACATTCTCAATTTTTTCCATATAAAGTCCTTTAAATTATCTTATCTTCTTCAATATATGCAGACAAATACAAAAAAAAGAAAATATAATAGTAGAATGTATCGTAAATGTTTAACTTCGTTATTTTTTTTCTTACTTGTTTTTAGTAACCGTGTAAGTGCTGAGGTCGTAGACGACTCTTTATTTGAAAAGGACACTGTTGAAACAACCCATGATTACTTGTCTCGTCAGGTTGTAAGTTTTGCTGAATATATTGATTCATTTTTTGGGCGATACACGAGAACCGATAAAAAGAATAGAACTAGGATAACAATACTCAATACAACATCATTACAAGAGGGGCAGTATCTAAAGTCTTCGACTGAATTAAAAGCACGTCTCAATCTTCCTCATCTTGAGGAACTTCTAAAATTTAAAGTAAAAAAAGAGGGACGTGTTGAAACAGGTGTACCTGGAGATAATCTTAAAGAACAAATTAATAATACTCCGGAAGAATCGCATTATTTTTTCATGGACTGGAAGCTTACAACTCAGGTTGGGGTGGACGTGGACTTATCACCAGATGTTTTTATTCGTAACGAACAAAAATTTGAAATTGGTGGTCGTCGAAATGTGACCCGTCTTATCAATAGTGTCTACTGGTTTGGGCGCTCTGGGTTGGGAGATACCCTTACTCTTGAAAATGATACGCAGATTAGCAAAAATTTATTATTCAGACTTTCTAATACTGGTACTTGGGCCTCGAAGTCAGGTGATATTAATTACTCTCATGGACCTGAGCTTTATTACACACTTAGCGATAATTCGAATATAAGTTATGATATTAAGGCTAATGCATTGAAATCTAATGAGAGCACGTGGATTATTGATAGCTATTCAAGCTCAATTGTCTATAATATGAGGCTAAAACCGAGTTGGATACTCATGACGACTGGCCCAAGGGTGGAGTATCCAAGGTCGCAGAACTTTAAATCACATTTCAGCTATTTTATTCAGTTTCAGGTATTTATAGGTTCTTTTTAACCTTTCTTTACTATACCTCAGTTTTATTTATGTCAAAATAAGTGAACAGCGAGGAATTATAATCATGCTTAATATTTTATTGGTTGATGACGAGGTAGAAATCGTCGAAATTCTAAAGACTCTTGTGCAATCGGAATTTGATTGTAATATCAAGACTGCGTCTTCTGGAAATGAGGCAATTGCTCTCTGTGATGAAACTAAATTTGATTTGATTATTTCAGACTACTCAATGCCCGATGGTAATGGAGCTGTCTTATTTAATTATAATAAGAAAAACTCCAACCTCCCTTTTGTTTTTGTAAGTGGTGGATACCTTGAAGATTACCATGATGTTGTTGACTTTTTTGAGACCAATGCTTTGAATACGTACATTCACAAGCCACTTGATATAGATGATCTCGTTACAAGTATTTCTAGAATTGTGGATAATGGGAATAAGCATTTAGGTTATTGTCATATTTCTGATTTTCTTCTTATGACTTACGATTCAACAGATCTTGATATATTTTTGAAAATTAGTGATCGTAAGTTTGTGAAAATTAAAAAAGAAGGTGATTCATCAAAAGATGAACTTCAGCGTTATCGTCAAAAAAGTAGTGAGAGCTTCTATTGTGAAAAGCATCAACTTACAAATTTCTTAAAAGGAATTATCGGGAACCAAGTAAAAGAAATGATGGAGAAGAAGGAGAGTTCAAAGGTTGTAGATCTTTGTGGTTACTCAATAGAGGTTATGTCGAGTTCTCTAGAGTTTTTAGAGCTTACTGAACAGAACGAATTGTTAATCACCACAACGACAGAAGCCGCTTTAGATTATTTTATGAGGCAAGATACTCTCAAGCCTAAAATTGAAGCACTACTAAAAACTAAGGGATATCGAATTTCTCATTCTATAACAATGGCGAAAATTTGTTTTGCTATAGCTTCGAAAACAGGACTAGGGCAGGAAGCAATTATTGCAAAACTTATCAATGCGTCACTGCTTCATGATGTTTTCATTCCTGAAGAATTCAGTCATATCATGTTCCTTGATGTGAATTTGAATAGATCTGGAAGCCTGAAAAAAGTAAAAGATCATACTATTGTTGCAACAGAAGTTCTTTCAAGTTACCCATTTATATCATCTGACACACTAAATATAATTCGAGATCATCATGAGTTTCCTTCTGGGGGTGGTTTTCCTCGTGGAGTAAATGAGAATGGGTTGTCTGGTTTAAGTTTAGTATTTAATCTCTGTTTAAATATTGCTGACTTTTTGTATTACCAGAATTTAGACCGAGATAATGCTCACCATCTCATGAACTATCTTCAAGATAGGGGATTTAATCAGGGACACAGCCAGAAATATTATTTGGAATTTGTGACGCTAATGAAAAAAGCGGCCCTAATAGGATAGGGCCAGCGTTTTATAGATTTACTGTAGACCGATAAAATTCATGCCAAGTTTAAGGGCAACATCTTTCCTAAATGGTAGTTTAGTATTGATGTTAAATTTTGCACCTTTAAGCTTGCAGTTTTCAAACTTCGTTGTTGAAATATCTGCATTTGAAAAGTCCGCACCTCTCAAATCTGAGTTTGTGAATTTTGCACCCTTAAGCTTTCCGTATCTCATATTCGATCTCTTTAGAAGACAACCTTCAAAAGAAGTTTCATTGAGATTAACGAACTCTAAACTTGCATCGCTTAGATTTGATCGTAGAAAGCTATCATTATGCATGTTTGACCATGTAAAGTCGGCACTCGTAAAGTTTGAGTTCTTGAAATTTGCATGACGAATATTACACTTTCTAAAGTTCGAGCTTGAAAGATTTGAGTTTTTAATCAGAATTCTGTTTAATTTTGAATTATCAAATGATGAATCAGAAAGGTTAGAAGCGCTGATTAGTCTCAATCTTGTGTTGTTTTGTAAGTCGATATTCGTCTCATCTTTTTGACGAATTGCAGTAAAGTTTTGATTTTCAATGTTCATAAGTTCTTCCTGTTTTAAACAAAAATATGTTATACATTTTATCAAGTTTTTGTAAGTCAAATGTTTGCAAATTCGGAAAAACCGAACTAAAAGATACTTATGAATTGGAATCATCTCTATTGTTTTTATGAAGTCGCAAGGCGTCACTCGCTTAAAAAAGCCGCTAAGTCCTTAGGGAATGCATCTTCTACTTTATCTGAACAAATCAAAAAACTTGAAGAATCTCTTGATGTTAGATTATTTGATCGCATTGGCCGTGAACTAATTTTAACAGATGAGGGCGAAGAGGTTTATAGTTATGCAAAAGACATTTTCGAAAAAGGTAAACGTCTCATCGATTCGGTATCTCACAACGATACAGCTGGTTATAGTGTCAAAGTAGGTGTCGAAAACCACCTTGAGACATCAAGTGTATACTCATTTCTGGAAGAATACTGGTCTACGTACGCAGATTTTGGGGTCGTTGAAACAAGACGTTCGAAAAATCTTTCTCAATCATTATACTTTCTAGAACACTCTGTTGTGGACTGGCTTATTAGTTCGACTTCACTTAATGATGATCGCTTTACTTCAGTGAAGATCTTTGATTTGGAGTATAATTTCTACTGCAGCTCTGATCTGCTTCGTGACAATTTAGATCCACACTCGCTAATCGGAGATCTTCCTCTGGCCAAGTTTGGTACTAATGAAAATGATGCAAAGAATATAAAAAATCTCTTACTTGAAGAAGGGATTTATATTAAGGAAGAGTTAAATTCAGATCATCCAGAATTTCTTATCCAATTATGTCGCACTGGCAAGGTCGTCTTGATGGCACCCAGTTTAAAGGAAGAAGGACTAGAGGGTCTCTCAAAGATCACACTGCAAAAGAAGCTAAGCTTTCCAATTTATGTTCTCTTTAAGAGAAGAGACGAACAGCTTCTCTTCATAAGAAAGCTGAAGGAGCTTATTACACTTAAGAATGGTAATCCGCTTGGTTCTAGTCATCTTGTGACGCAATTTTTATCTGCCAACTGGAAAACTCACGCAGAGAGACTCAATTAAAATAATATTGCTCAAGTATTACCAGCTGTGTATCATTTTACTTTCACCCTGACATGGAAAGTCAAATGTTATACAGATTTATTATTACAATAATGATCGCAAGTAGTGCGCTATCACTTAATCTCGAAAATAATTTTATCTATAAAGATATCTCTACTCGAATTATCAAAGAGCTTAAGAACTTAAAAGTTTCAACAGGTATTGATCTTTATGATGGCAGTATTGTTCCTGGTGTTTCAAGTAAGATTACTTATGAATACAAAATGGAACCTTCGTTCTTTCCCAATAAATATCTTCGCTTAGATCAATGGATAATTAAGAATGAAATTAGGGTCGGGGATATACTCGATGATTTGTCACCCTTTCGCCTAAATATCGCAAAGGATTCAAGTGTATACTTCATTAGAAATTTTGACTCTCAGAAAGAAGCTCTAACAGCATTACCTTATTCTATTAATAAAATCCCTTATGATAGTAAATCAACTCTTGAGCGTTTAAATGTTGGTGACTTTTTTAGTTACCCAGCAACCCTTAGTGTGAATACAGGAACTGGCGCTGGTTTAGTTGTTGCTCCTTATACTCTCACTGCGAATATCTCGGCCCTGATGAGCGGAAAGTTTACAATTAATATTTTCAAAGTGAGTCAAACAGAAGTTCGTTTAAAGTTAGTCGCACAAACAGAGCAAACAATAGAAGGAAGAATTGAGACTGAATCAGATTTTAATTTAACAGGGATTGCATTTATCGATGATAGAATTGATAAGGTTCTAGCTGTCGATCTCATTGAAGTTTTTGCGCAAAAAAGTCACGGAGAACAGTATATCCTTGATTACCTTTTTGACCTCTCTAAGGCTGATGCGGCAAAGGCCTTTGATGAAATTATTTCTCCAAGAAAGAGACTTGATTTGAGGGACCTCATTACAAAGTATTCAGGTATTGAGTATTTTGAAAATAAGCTAATATCAGACTTTTCTCTTGCTGAAAAATTACATTACGATGGAGAGCATGGAGTAAAGAGAATTTTTAAAGGTTTTAACAAGTTTAAACTAAAGAAGAATGGTTCCAAGATTAATTTACTTGTTAGTAAAATTAACACGGGGAAAGCATATTTTAAGAACAATATAACAATTGAAGATGATCTTGGAGAAATTCAATCTTATTTCTTTCCTAATCGAATTCACTTCTATGACGAAGAGTTAAATCTTTTAGTAACCAAGAGAAAAGATGAGATCGAAACCAGTTACTATGGTCTTGTTCCTCTAAACAGAGCCTTTGAGGATAATCGCTTCTCTGATGTAGGTTTAACACACTGGCGTGATGATGATTTTTTAACAAAGAACGAATGGAGATTTGTTAAACAAGAAATTTATGACTTCCTACCGTCAAAACTAGTGAGAAAGTTAGATCTTTCTCAGTATGAGTCACCAACGACAAAACTCAATACACGTCTTCGTATTAACTTTGTCTTTAAGGAAGAAGCATTTAATCAATTACAAAATACAAGCTATGAAGATGTTCATCGTATAATGAAGAAACTTGTTAGGCACCGAATAGTATTTAAAAAGACGAAGATAGGCTCCGTAATTTCAAAGACTATTAAGGTCGCAAGAAATTTCTTGGGGCTCGATTCTATTTCCATCGCAGGCTTTACTAAAGCAGTACATGAGGTTTTAACGGAACCAAATTTAACGGCTCAAAAGAGAGTTGAAAAACTTTTACAACTTCCAGATTCATTCCTCTTTAAAAGATATGGAATTAAACTCTTACTAACTCTTCTCCCTCAAAAGTACTGGGAAGAGTATGTATATTTTGATTTTGAGCTGATGGGAAATGATCTCGCTCCAGTGAACTATACACTTGGTGTGTTAGAATTTTCTGAGGTTTTTAAGCAGATTCTGCAAATAAATAAGGAATTCTACGCTCCATCAAATGATATGAGAATCATGGTACAAAGAAATTAAAATCAGTATTTGATTTGTTGTAAGCTTCATCTTTTTATGGCACTCTATAATCTATGAGTGACTATAAAAAGTATTTACAAAGTGATAATCCGTTAACGAATTTAATTTCATGGTTTGAAGAGGCCAAAGAGAAGGAAGAAAATCCGACGGCCTTCACGCTTTCGACTATTGGTCTTGATGGTTATCCTAACTCTCGAACTCTTCTTGTTAAAGATATAACTCAAGATGGATTAACTTTTTTTACAAATTATAATTCTTTAAAAGGTAAGGAGATTGAAGCGAATGAAAATGTTTCAATGACCTTTTATTGGCACCGTTGTGGTCGTCAAGTCCGCATCAAAGGAAGAATAAAGAAAGTAGATCAAGAAATATCAAAGAATTATTTTCAATCACGCCCTTTTGAAAGCCAGGTGGCAAGCTTCATCTCAAAACAATCAGAAGTTGTTGATTCACGAGAAGAACTGGTGAGTCTTTATAAAAATGGTTTAAAAGAGTATAAAGAAACAGGTGTTCCTTACCCAGAAAATTGGGGAGGGTATCTTGTCGAACCGTGTGAAGTGACTTTCTTTGTTTATGGTGAATTTCGATTGAACGATAGATTTCAGTTTAAAAAAGAGAGTGGCCAGTGGTTAGAAAATCGACTTTATCCTTAGTTTTACTCTTATCGTTATTTTGTCTTATTACGAATGCAGGAAGTTTTTACTCTGGACTAAGTTATAGCTTTTCTGGTGTTGTTGCTGAAGATGATATTTACAATGGCGCTTATCATTGGGATCCTGGAATTGTATTTGGAGCTCAGTTTGGTCGTCTTTCAATTGACTCTCAAATTAAAAACTTAAAGATGAAGAAGGAGTATGAGAGTAATGGAGATAAGTTTGATATCGAGATACACTCACTTCTTCTCACAATGGGCCTACGATTAGAAGTAATGCCTTTCATTTCATTTAATATTGGAACCAACTATCAAAACGTAGACTCAAGTTATAAAGCGATTAATTCAAATAAATTTATCAATGGATTGCCTGATAAGCATTATATGAGTTATTACGTTGGAGGAGGAGTCTTTGGGGAAGTTTTTACTAATGTGATTGGTAGGCTAGATCTAAACTATTATCGCGGGGACCAGAATTTTGGGCTTTTGGCCGTGGACTTGGCCCTCGCGTATCGAGTACTTACTTTTTAGATTTATTGTCTTGCACGCTAGCGGGCATTCTATTAGTACTTGGCTGATATTTTTCAGCAAGCTCTTGTGTAAAATTCCCATTCTTTTTAATCGTTTCGATAAGTGCATTATTTTGTAGTTTTAAAAACTGATTTTGCGTGATTGCCGCTCTGTAGTCTGAAGCGAGTTTATCATTATCTTGCAATAGAGTTTGAATCTTTTTATTTGCGAGTTTATTCATATCCATTTCATAAGCTAGTCTACTTTCAAATTTTCTCGCCATTGCTTGATCTTTCGCGACTGCATTGATTTTTGCAACGTTTTGAAGACCTTCTAAGGCAAATACACTTGAACTGATTAAAATGATTGATAGTAATAATTTAGTTTTCATAGATAACTCCTAACTTCTTAGTCTGCTTATCGGATAAATGAGGGAGGAGCTTTAGCAAAAAAAAACCCTCTTCTTTCATGAAAGAAGAGGGCCAAGTATTGAAAAATTATAGATTCGAGTTAACAAAGTTCCAGTTAACAAGTGACCAGAAAGCTGTCAGATAATTTGGACGAGCATTTCTATAATCTACATAGTAAGCGTGTTCCCAAACATCTACTGTAAGAAGAGCAGTTTTTCCATCTGTCATTGGAGTTGCAGCATTTGAAGTGTTAACGATTTCAAGATCTCCACTTGCTGTTTTTACTAACCAAGTCCAACCTGAACCAAAGTTAGTCGCAGCAGACTTTGTGAATTCTTCTTTGAATTTTTCAAATGATCCCCATTTAGCATTGATTTTGTCAGCAACGGCACCAGTAGCATCTCCACCAGCATTTGGAGCTAAACAGTTCCAATAAAAAGTGTGGTTCCAAACTTGAGCAGCATTATTAAATAGACCACCATTTGATTTCATGATGATTTCTTCTAATGAAAGGTTTTCAAACTCTGTTCCTTTGATTAGGCCATTTAAGTTTGTAACATATGCATTGTGGTGTTTTCCGTAGTGGTAATCAATTGTTTCTGGTGAGATGTGTGGCATTAGCGCATCTTTTGACCATGGTAGTTCAGGTAATTTGTGTTCCATTATTTTCTCCTTGTATACGAAATATTATAACTCTGCAGCCATAATAAACTGATATCTATCAGCTTGCAAATGCGATTAAACCAAATTTGCTAGTCAAGTTTTCCTATAGCATTATTTTGTAAAGTATTGACTCATCTGGACGACAAGAAGAGTCATGAGTAGAGCATTAATTTTGACATTTTCAGTTTTCTTTTTAACAAAATTTGTTTTTGCTGGTTGGCGTGACCGAGGTGGTGTGATTACATCTAGTTCAGAAAGCATTTCAAAAAAGTCATGGTTGAAACTAGGAAAATCAGAACGTGATTCAATTACTCAGCTATTAGAAATCATTAAATCGACAAAGTCAGGTCGCGCAGTTCTAGCAAAGGCCGTTGAGAAAAGTAAATTGTCAGGTAATACCATTCACGACTTTATACAAAGCGGTGATGTTTCTGTTACTGACACAACATTAATCCGAAAGTTCTCTGCAACGGATCCTTTTGCAGTATCCTATCAATCAAAAAGTAAAATATATCTAGATAAGAAGCATGACGTTAAAAATGCTGTTTTAGATCTTGTCCACGAATTGACACATTTTGCCTATAAAGAGCCTTTCAACCCTTATAAAGAGAATTTCTCTCTTTCTGGCTTTATTGAGGAGACGATTGAATCAAAAGGTGGAGAAGTTGATGCCTTCCTTGTTGAGTGTGAAGTAGGGAGAACTATTTTTGGTAAGTCTTCAATGTCTTCTCAATGTTCTTCTATTCTTGACGTTGAAGATAAGTTTTCTAGGTCTTTGGCAACTAAGGAGTTTTATAAACTTGGAAACTTCTATGATCGTTATATGAAGTTCGCTAAAGACTTAAATCTCGATGTTACAAAATCTAAGCATATTTCTAGTGATGAAGGTCTACTTATCTCTTCCGCTTGGGGGAGCCCATATCCAATGGCCATTATTGAGGAATACAAAACAATCATGACTAAGGTATGTGAAAACGATCTCAAAAGGTTGTCATATTATTCTGGCACTTCAGGTCGTATGCCTGCGTCAGAAGAGAAATCATTTAATAAGATGAAAAACAATATTATTACTCGATGCGCAAATATTGACCTTTAACCCGATAAATCCAACAATTGTCTAATCGCACAAAATAAAATCTAATTTTTTCAAGGGGTTTCATTGACTAAAAACTCCACACTAGGTAAAAAATAGGGTAAAATCTTATCATAATATTTTTTGTTACAAGGGATTGCTAGACATGCAAGATAGTGTTGTTTTAATGAAACTAGATGACTTCCTCAATTGGGGAAGAAAGAATTCACTGTGGCCGATGACATTTGGTCTAGCTTGTTGTGCTATTGAAATGATGGCAACAGGTGGTGCGAAATACGATCTGGAAAGATTTGGTTGTGGGGCATTCATGGCCACTCCACGTCGTGCAGATTTAATGATCGTTGCCGGTACTGTTACTTTAAAAATGGCATCAAGAATTAAAGTTCTTTACGAGCAGATGCCAGAACCAAAGTACGTTATCTCAATGGGATCTTGTGCAAACAAAGGTGGTCCTTACTGGCAACACGGTTATCACGTTTTAAAAGGTGTTGATGAAATCATTCCTGTCGACGTTTATGTTCCAGGCTGTCCACCAAGACCTGAGGCTCTTATTGAAGGTCTAATGACACTACAAAAGAAAATCGCAAACGAAAGATTACTTAGAAATAAGTGGGTGAAGCATGCATAAGGAAATCGTAGAGTTTTTAAATAAAGAAGTTTCTGGATGTAATGCAACTCTAATTGAAGCAACAGCTGGTGATACGCCAATCTTAGTTGATGCAGCTTCAATTAAGAAAGTTTGTTTCGCTCTTAGAGATAGTTCAGAGTTCGCATTCAATGTTCTTGAAGTTGTTTCAGGTGTTGATTACGAAGATAGAATTGAAGTAAATTATATGCTTTGTTCATTCATCAAGAGTCTAGATCTGATCGTGAAAGTTAAATTACCAAAGGCTTCAAAAGTAGATACTGTAAAAATTGATTCAGTTTGTGACGTTTGGAAATCTGCTAACTTCCAAGAAAGAGAAACGTATGACATGCTAGGTGTGGAATTCGTCGGACACCCAGATCTTAGAAGAATTCTTTGTCCAGAAGACTGGGAAGGTTTTCCACTACGTAAGGACTATGTTGTACAAGAAGTTTATAACGGAATGGAAGTTAATCCGGCCCATAAAATCAATCAAGGTGATTTTGATTTCTTAACGAAAGCAAAACTTGAAGCAGCTAATCCAAAATTAGTTTCTGGTTCATGGGATGGTAATGTAACGAAAGAACTTTCTGAAGCTCTTAATAGAAAAATGGAAAGTTTACAGTCGACTAGTTCAGAAGAGTAAGGGATAGAACAAATGGAAAACGTAAATATTGAGAAACTCCATAGCGACCTTTTAACTGTAAATATGGGGCCACAGCACCCTGCTACACACGGGGTTCTAAGAGTTGAGATTAAAACTGATTCAGAAATCGTCGCTGAAGCTACACCATATATTGGTTACCTTCACCGTTGTATGGAAAAGCATGCGGAGAACTTAGATTACCGTGGTGTTATTCCTTTTGTCGATAGAATGGATTACCTAGGAGCAATGTCAATGGAGTGGGGATACGCTCTGGCCATTGAAAAAATGCTTGGTACTGAAGTTCCAAAAAGAGCAGAGTATATTAGAGTTATCGTAGCTGAGCTACAGAGAGTTGCTTCTCACTTAATGTATTTTGGAACTTATGCAATTGACCTTGGGGCATTTACTCCATTCTTATATGCATTCCAGGATAGAGAAGAAATTCTAAGACTATTTGAAGAATTATCGGGAGCAAGACTTCTTTATAATTATATTTGGATCGGTGGTGTTTGGAATGATATTACTGATGAACAACTAAGAAGAATTGAAAAATTCTGTGACAAGATGGATGAGAATCTTGATAAGTACCACGCACTTGTTGGTATGAACAAGATCTTCCGTGACAGAACTGCAAACGTAGGTGTGATTACACCTGAGCAAGCATATGAATTTGGAGCAACTGGACCAGTTCTAAGAGGTTCTGGAGTTAACTGGGATTTAAGAAAGAATAAAACTTACGGTATCTATGACCAATTCGATTTCGACGTGATCGTTGGAAAAGGGGAAATGGGAACTGTTGGAGACTGTTGGGATAGATACTACGTTAGAATGTTTGAGATGAAAGAATCTCTAAAAATTCTACGTCAAGCTGTTGCTGGAATTGAGGAAGGTCCAGTAATGGGGAAAGTTCCAAAGATTATTAAAGTTCCAGAAGGAGAAATCTACGTAAAGACTGAATGTCCTCGTGGAGAGCTTGGTTACCACATCGTTTCGGATGGAGGAAAAACTCCTTATAGACTTAAAGTTAAGTCATCATGCTTTACACACGTTTCAATGTTACCGGAACTTGGTAAAGGGCAAATGATTGCAGACTTTGTTGCAACGATTGGAAGTATTGATATTGTACTAGGTGAGGTGGACCGATGAGTTCAAAAGTAACAGCAGAATTAACGTCTGCATATGATGTAAGCGAGCAACTAACAATTGGAAAGTGGTTTAGAAATATTTGGACAACAGTATCAACTGTTACTAAAGGGATGATGATCACTTTTAAATATGTTTATGGTGTTAAGCCAGTAACAATTGAGTACCCAGAAGTTCGTGAGGAGCTACCTGCAAACTCTCGTTCTCGTCTCTTTAACGACGCTGAAAACTGTATTTCTTGTTACCAGTGTGCAACTGCTTGTCCTGTCGATTGTATCTATATTACTGCTGTAAGAAGAGACAAGGATGCTCCAGCTCTTAAAACAAAAGATGGAACACCAATCAAGTTAGATCTTATGCAATATACAATCGATACAGCGCTTTGTTGCTACTGTGGACTTTGTACAACTGTATGTCCAACTGAGTGTTTAACTCACACAACAGACTACGAATTTGCACAATATACGCTTGATGAAATGAAGTATGACTACCTTGCTCCTGATATCAGAGCTTGGCGTGATAGAATCGTAAAATAACTAAAAGCTCCGAAAGGAGCTTTTTTTTTGTCCGATAAGTTCTCTCAAATAATCGATATTCTTGCTTTTCGCCATTTAAAAAAATATCACTAAAATTTATTTTTATTCGTATAAATTTAGTCGTTTCTATGTATAATTCCTAAAACGAAAAAGGATTTTCAGTGCTTTTTAAAGTTAGTATTTCTATCTTATGTTTATCTATGACATTCGCTAATGAAGTTTACTCAGTTCTCTACTTTAAAGGCGATGTGACAGCTTATACTCTTAATGAAAAGAAAGGTTTTGTTCCGTCAAAAGTGAGGGAAAAGCAAACTCTCGCAACACCTTTTCGAATTGAAACTGGGTCAAATTCATTAATTGTTATCAAATCAAAATCAAAAACAAATAAAATAGATAGCAAGTCTAAGATAGACTTTATGGAGACTGGTAAAGATGCCGTGGTCGATGTGAAGTACGGATCAATTCTCACACGTTTTATCAACAAGAGAAAGCTAAAGGGCTACGAAATGAAAATTAAGTCTCGCACTGCTGCAATGGGTGTAAGGGGGACTACTTTCATCTATTATAGTGAACCAAGGACGGGAAAAAACTTCTTGGCCGTAGATGAGGGAGCAGTTTCTTATAAAGGAAAAAATTCAAATAACGAAGTGGGAGTGAATAAAAAGCAATCAATAATATCAAACTCTGACTTTAAGAATTTAGCTCCAAAAGACTATGCATTTCAACGTCATATAAATTGGGAACTAGAGGTTGGGAGAAACACCCTTTCTCAGCCGGAAGCACTCTATGAAAGCTTTAATAGAGTCTGGGAAGAACATAAGAAAGATCAAGAATTTACATGGCAAAAAAGAAATAAAGATATGGAAAATAAATGGAAGTCAATGTCTAAGAACTAATAGACTAATTTTAGGAGGATTAACATGAAAAAGTTACTTTTAATTACGACAGCGTTCGCACTTGTTAGTTGTGGAAGTAGTGAGAAAAAAGCTGAAGAGCCAACACCACGTCAGTTTGCAAAAGATTACACGTTACTTGATGCATCTTCTGGACTTGTTCCTGAGTGGATCGAGAACCCAACAAAGGGAGATAAGTCATCTGAAATAAAGAAGAATAGATACTTCGTTAACGAATCTTCAAATGTTCAAAAAAGACTTTGCGTGCGTTCTGCTGAAGCAAGAGCAACAGCAAGAATTGCTCAAGAGATCGCTCAGTTCATGAAAAACTCATATGCTGAAGCAACTCAAAATGGAGATGATGAAGTAAATGAATATATGCAAGAACAACTTGCAACTGAAGCTCAAGCGTTTGTTGTCGGCTCATCAGTGCTAAAAACTTACTGGGAAAAAAGAGCATATAAAGAAGCTTTAGGTGCTGAAGAAGACAAAACAGAATATAACTGTTTTGCGCTAGTAAAAATGTCAAAGAAAAATCTTGAGAAAGCAGTTATTAGCGCAAGAAAAAAACTAGTAGAAGGAATTGAGAGTCCTGAAGTTAAAAAGAAAACTGATGTGGCATTAGCTGATGTAGCAGCAAAATTTACTGAATTAGATAAGAAAGTTGAAGTTGAATCAAGCGAGGAATAATAGATGATTAAATGTCTATTTTTAGCTCTTGTTCTCACGGGTAACTTAAGTGCCCGTGAGTATAAAGACCCAAGTAAAAAAATAAAAAAAGGACTACTTGAGAATGCAGAAGTTATGGCACCTCAAGAAAAGGATTCTGAAACTATTACAGCATCTTCTGATGGTGCAAAAGACGTAAATACTGGAAAAGTTCAGTACTGCGGATGTGTTAACCTTTCAAAGCTTTTAAAAGAAAAAGAGAATATGACTAGAAAGCTAATATCTCACGAAGTTATTGAGGATAGGGATTGGAGTATCAGAAGAAAACTAGATCAGGATACTGACAGAGCTGAAGCAGCAGTTAAAAAGGCCGCTTATATGCATGAACTTGATCGTACCGAAGTGATTTGTGATGCGATTAAATTACAGTATAAAAAAGTATCAGCAATGAAGGGAGATATCCAAGATGCTGCCCGTAAGTGCAATTTAGTCGATATTTAGGAGTTGTGATGAAGTTTTTATTTTTAAGTTTATTCCTTCTTAATGCATATGCTGATTTACCAAATTGGGTTAGTGACTCTAAGAAAGGTTGTAAAAAGTCGGAGCTATGTGCAGTAGGAGAAGGGGAGTCTTCGTCTGGAGCTGCTCGTAATGCACGTGTCGCACTTTCTAAGATTTTTGAAAACCAAGTTTCGTCAAAGTTTAGCTCAAATCTTTCAAGTAGTAATGGGAAGGTTGACGACTCTGCAAGTGAACAGATTGAAGAAATTACAGAAACTGCTTTAGAAGGTGTACAAATTACTAAAACGGCAGAATCTAAAACTAGCTACTTTGCTCTCGCATCAATCAATAAGATGAAAGCTGCAAGTGGCTTTGAGCGTGAAATAAAAAAACTTGATGAGAAAATGGAGATTTTATATGAAGAAAAAGATCCATCTCTTGCAGTTAAGATTGAGCAGCTGTTTCTGCAACGTGAAGTACTAAATAAACGTTTTGCTTTTTTAACTGGCCGTGAAGTCCAGAGTAAAATTGATTTCTCTAAAGTGTTTAAAAATAAACGTGAGGCAATGGCAAATATTATACTTCATGTTTATTTAGATGAGGAAGAGCCTAAGTATGTGGAGGCGGCAGTTGCTCAAGAGCTTTCTTCTGCTGGATATAAAGTAACTACTGGGAGAGTAAGAAATAAGTCTTCAACAAATATCATTACAGGAGAAGTTACTTCTGAAAAAATGCATATGAATGTTGAGGGATTTGAGAAGTTCAAATTTACATTAAAGCTTACATCGTCTGATCTAAAAAATGTTCAAAAGGGGAGACTCACTTTTGACACTGAGGAAACAGGTAGAAGTTACGACCAGGCGGTACAAAAAGCTGTTGAGAAAATTAAAGAGTACATTAAAACAAATATTAAAGAATTAACAATTTAGGAGTAACAATGAGAAAAACATTTTTAAGTTTATTAACACTAACTTTTTTATTATCAAGCTGTGGTGGATTCAAAGCGAAAAGAGTAAGCGCTGACGAGTCTGATGAATTGGCAATGGAAATCACTGATAAGTGGGTAGCTAGAGATACTGAAATGGTAATTAAGGACGTTTTAAAGCAAATTGAAAAACATAAAGGATTTCAAAGGTACTTAGCAAAGAGATCAACTTCTCCAAAGCTCTTTATTGCTGAAGTTCAAAATGAAACATCTGAGCCTTATTTTCCAATTGCTGACATGAATGATGAATTATTAAATGAGTTCTCAGCAGCAGGTGACTTTATTCTAATAGACGCGTCTGCGAGAGAGAGGTTATTAAAAGAAATTCAATACCAAAATGATGGGATGGTTGATCCAAGACAAGTTAAATCAATTGGTAAACAAGCTGGCGCTGACCTCTTAATCTTTGGTGCAATCAGAATGAATCCTAAGACTAGAGATGGTAAAACAATTAAGGAATACTCTGTAAACTTAAGAATGACTGAAATTGAAACAGGCGTAGAAGT
Source organism: Bacteriovorax sp. Seq25_V (assembly GCF_000447795.1). Taxonomy (NCBI): domain Bacteria; kingdom Pseudomonadati; phylum Bdellovibrionota; class Bacteriovoracia; order Bacteriovoracales; family Bacteriovoracaceae; genus Bacteriovorax; species Bacteriovorax sp. Seq25_V. Next base: position 94,137 of record NZ_AUNI01000011.1, read on the forward strand.
TTTAAGAACAAGAGCGAAAACACAGAAATACTCTGAGCAAAGTAGTAGTGGATGGTAGGAATGAAAGCACTGTCTAGTAAGGGAAAATTTCTTTCATTATTACTTGGCCTATCTTTTGTATTTACTGGTTGTTCTACTGCAAATAAACAAAAACACCAAGAGTTGCAAAAGTATGTACGTGAAGGAAAGTTTGATAAAGGCCTTGCTCTGGTTCAGAGTAAGGACTTCTACGCAGAAGAAAATTCAAAGCTCTTAAAGCTTCTTGAGCTAGGTATGATGCATTACTATAATGCTAATTACTATCAAGCTCTAAAGTCATTTGATGCTGCAAAAGAGTTAAGTGATAAGCTTTTTACTGTTAGTATCAGTAAAAAAATCACCGCAGCGGTATCAAATGACAATGAAGATAATTACTATGGTGAAAAATATGAGAGATCACTAATTCGTCTTTATCAAGTCTTCTCTCATTTAGCTCTTAATGATGCAGCCAAGTATGAAGCTTATAGTGTAGAAGAGATGGGAGCTGATAAGAAGCCTGTAGTTAAACTAGTTCCAGAGAAAAGTCTATCTGAGAAAGAAAGAAGATTTCATTTGGTTGCTGCTAGAGCTGTACTTCTTGAATGGAACTCAATTCTTGATAGCTATAAAGCTACCTCTGGAGGAAAGCCAACGTATAAAGATGATATGATGGCAAAAGTCTTTGGTGCTTTTGTTCACGAAAGATTAGGTTCAAGCAATGATCTTCAAATTGCAAAGGGTCTTTATGTTGAAGCGAAGAAAATTCTTCTTAAAAACTTTTCAATTTATAAAACATATAATTTGAAAAATGAAGATTTTATCAAAGAGTACTCAAAGCTTCATTTAATGAATGAGAAGGATGTTAAGGCAAAATTCTTAAAAGAGTCTGACTATTACAACACTTTAAATAAGTATCTTGATCAAAGGATTGCAAATTTAAAGAGAAAGAAAAAAGACAATGTTTACTTCATGATTTCACATGGGTTTATCGCAAGTAAAGAGGCAAAAAAAATTGATTTTCCACTTCCTGTCGCAACAATTCCATCTGGAATTAGTGACAAGGGAGGATTTATTGGTTTTTCTGGGAAGGTATTGAATGCTGCTGCAGGGACAATTCCAAAAATCTATTTTGAGCTTCCATCGATTCCGTACAGGCCAGTGACAACAAAATTGTTCACTGTTGTTAAAGATGAAGCGGGGAAAGTTATTTCAAAAGATGAAACAGCTCTCGTAGATCCTTTGTCTGAAATTGCTTACCACACGCTAGATGAGCAATCGATTAGCAATATGGCTAAAGTAGGGGCAAGAGTTGCTGGGAAGCATCTTGCAGCACTAGGAGCAGCATACTTGATCTATGAAAAGCAAAAAGGTTCTCTTGGTGAATTTGGAGCGATGATGCTTGCGTCAGGCAGTTACAGTGCTGCGAATAAAGGAATTGAATATTCAGAAAAAGCAGACCTACGTTTTTGGGCAACTTTACCTTCTGATTATAGGCTAAATTCGATAAGTCTTCCTCCTGGTAAATATACAGTTGCTGTAGTTGCTGAAGTTCCTGGTGGTGAGAATTTACTTAGTCAAAAGAGTTTTGTTATTGAAAAAGGAAAAACGAAGCTTGTCTCTTTAATAGCACTTTAGGGAATGTGATGATTAAGGTGATAATTTTTGTTTTGGGTTTTGTGGTAGGGGTTTTTACGATGAAACTCTTTCCTAGTGAGACAAATATTGTGATTGAAAACGTAAAAGAAGTGCCAAAAAATTTAAAATAATTTAAAGCTAGGCCAGGGAAACCTGGCCTTTTTTATTTCAAATTTATTTCTTATAGTATTTGTCATATGTGTCTTCATCTTCTATTTCTAAATCTTTTATTGACGGCTTTTGAGGCTCTTTAGCAACTTTAGTAATGTCTTCATTAATCTGTGATATTGCTTGTGCCACTTCCACGGAGGCACTTGTTGTAGCAATTAGCCCCTTTCTATCATCAACTTTAACCCCTGTTGGAGGCTCGTATAATCCAGATTCTAGGATATTTCCAATAACTGGTCTGGCGGTATAGATGTTGAGTTCTTTGTTGAGGTTTTCGGCCTTATTAACTGGAGGGACATAGATTCCTGATTTGATATCAACATAACCACCGCTTATCGGCTTCTTGAGCTCATTGTCTACATTTACGATTTTGTTTGCAGTGATCTTCTCTGTTTTTTCTTTTATTGATAATTCTTTATAAGTTTCAATTGTGAGTTTTAGCTCTTTCTTAAATTCCTCATCGCTGACTTCGAGTTTGTCTTCTGATAATTCTTGGTTAACTTTAAGTCTGGTGTATTGTTCTGGTGCAATCTTGATTGGGACAGTTGCTTCTTTTAAGTTCTCCGAGACTGTTGAGAATTGGGCCTTCTCTACTAGTGTAACATCATCTTGTTGTAGCTCTTTTGATACTGTTTCCTTTGAATCAAGCTCATTGACCTTTGTAAGGGCTACAGTTCCTTTGAATGTAATTAGATTTGTAATGTTATTGTTAGGATTGAACGTCGTTTGAAAGTCTGTACCTCTAACACCAAGTGCTGCAGTTCTTGTTTTGATGTAGAGTTTTTCCTTATTGTTCTCATTTTTTTCGACCTGTGAACGAATATTTCCCTTCAGCAGTGTTATGAAGCCGGCACTTGTAGTATCTACTTTGTCGATATTCATTTTCGTACTGGCCCCGACATTAATTTTTGATTTATCGAATAATTCAATTTGAACAAAGCTTCTCGTCTCTGTGAGTATGGAACTATCTTTTCTAACTTGCATACCTTTTTCTACTTTATGTGCTTCTCTTTCTCCAACAAATAAAATCGAAGCATTTCCTTTTATCTTTGTCACTTTTCCAATAACCGGAGTCAAAGAGTAGGTATTCGTAGCTAATAGGATGAGAGTAATTATTTTTTTTGAAAAGAACATCGTTAACACCTTTATGGGCAAATTAATTTCTATTTATATATTTTTCTATTAATGATTTAATTAAAAATATTTTAAATGAAAGTTGAATAAAAGAAAGGAAGAAAAATGTTTAAATTGTGTAAAAAAATTACGATTTGTACGCTACTTCTTGGTCAAGTAGGAACTTGGGCGCAAGACTTAAGCTATCCAGAATTACAAGTAACTCCTAAAGCTAGTGAACGTTTAAAAATGTTAGCTGCTGATGAAAATGAGACCGGTCTTATATTTCAAATGCCATTCCAAGTATCAGCTGCTTCTACTCTTGTTGCAGGACTTATGCAGTTTAGTAATGTTGATGAGCAAGATGATCCCGATAAGAAATCACCGCTGGCCGGTGTTGTTGTCGGTGGTGCATGGTTAGGAATTAACTATTATCTTGGACATCACTACAATATTTATCAAAGAACTTTAAAGGACGTAAATAGAGTTACAGGGAACTCTCAGCGTGATCAATTAACTCGTGAAAGATATGCAGAAGAGGGGATGAACTCAGCAGCAAGACTTGCTAAAAAACTTAAGTGGATGTCTGCCATCACAAATCTTGCCGCAAATACTTATATGCTTACAAATGTTAAGAAGGATTCTACATCTGAAATTATTGACGGAGTAGCTATATTGGCAGCACTGGGGCCCTTGTTTTTTGAGACAACATGGGAGCAGGTTTGGAGAGATCAGAAAAGTTACAAAAAGAAAATCTATGGTCCTATTGTTTCTACATCTGTTTTTAGTGTAGAAGATACATTTGTTCCAGGTCTCTCACTTTCTCTAAAGTTTTAATGAAAAAGGGCCTTACGGCCCTTCTTTTGTTGAATTCATCGTTACTTCTAAAGCACTATCTAATAAATACTTTCTATCCTTACTGTACAATTCTTTCTTATTTAAAAATTGATAAGTCTCTTTAAAGTTTTCAAAAGCCTTTGGTCCATAGCTCGAAATTTTTTTGGCAATGTCTATAGCTTGATAGGATGGAAGATTTACTGTAGTTTGATTTGTTAGAAATTTAAAAGAGTCTTCGAAAACCTTGTAGATTGAAGTTTTGTATTTAACGGAGGAGTTTAGAACTTCTAGTGCAAGTTCTGAACATTTCTTTCCATTAAGTTCTAATCCACTAGATTTTTTACAAAATTTTACTATCTGTTGAAAGTCCTCTTTTGTTGTTTTGATGTTTTTGTCATCGTCAGTAGTGATTTTATCTGCAAGAGAGAGACTTGTTTTAATATCAAGATCCAAAAAATCTTTTAAAAAAGTTTCTTTAAAGATTGTAAGAAAGGCCTCTGTTGAATTATCACTCATATTTGAATATTTTTTTGCATATTCAAGAGATGAGCGTGAATCTACTTCAGCTCTAGTTAATGTCTCAAATACTTTCAAAAATCTTTTAGCTGAATTTGTGCAGCCTGCTGAGACTTTAAGTGCAATCGAGTGTATTTTTTTGTCCTCTAGCTTTAATTCAGTTTTTGACTTTAAGAAATTATATGCTGTAATAAACTCTTTACTTGAATGACATGATAGAATTTTTGGCTTGGTTTGAGCCGCATGGGTACTTGTAACTAGCGATAAAAGTAGTAGGTACTTCATTGATTCTCCTAATATACAGAGGTCTGAAATACTGACTAAGACCTCATAAAATATGTTATGCTATTTTATGATGGTCTTAGACTATTATCACTGAAAATTTTTTTCCTGACTAAAATAGTGTGATCATTACTACTGACAGTAATGCGAAAACAATCCCAAGTCCTTTGGTTGCGTTGATTGTAATACCTTCAACAAAAACATCCCAAAGAACACTTGTTGTCATCTGAGCGGCGATTAAACCTACAGTTGTCTTAACTGCACCGACTTTATAGATTGCAAATGGGAGACCAGCGACAAACATGAAACCCATTATTCCAGGGAAAATATACCACCACTTAAAAGTGAGGTCTTTTAGTCTGATAAACTCAGGAAAGATATGAGGAAAATTTTTAACAACGAAGTAGAAGATGACACATGTGATTAACGTGATTATATTTCCAATAATGCACATCCATGTCAGACCAATTGTTGTACTCATTGAACGATTAATTGCTCCTTGAAGAATACCGATTGCCCCGAGGATTAGTGGTAGAATAATTGCTGAATTCATATTGTCTCTCTTTTTATTTTTTTAGTAATGTAAGGCCTTTTAAGTAATCACCTTCCACAAATCCCTTTAAAGAAGGACAGTCTCCAGTTAATTTCAGTGCACCTGTGATTGCTAGTTTTTCTGTTCCTATATAATTTTTAATTTTTTCTTCAAAACTTCTTCTTGTAATCGAATGAGTGTTTAGGAATACCACCGCTTTTCCACCTTTATTTAGAAGTTTCGAAAGCTTTGGAACTATTTCTTTGTAACTATCTATTGCACTTGTCTTTTTCTTTCCATCTGAAGATGCACTTGGAGGGTCACAAATAATCAGATCAAAAGTTTTTCCTTCTTTGATTAGTGTGTCCAGTGCTTTCAACGTTGGTGCTTCAATTCTGGTATGCTTGTCTTTAATCGCTTCGAGATCTTGGTTTAATGAAATATTCTTATCAAGCCAGTCAAGATACTTTGCAGAGAGATCCACACTTGTAACTGACTTCGCGCCATGTTTCATCGCACACAAAGAATAAGCACCAGTATAACAATATAAGTTTAGGACATTTTTTTCATCAAACTCAGGAATAAGTTTTGCTCTGATTGCCGACATGTCAGTATAAATTCCTGTGTCGTAGAATTTGTTAAGTTCAATACTATATTCAACACCAAACTCACGAAGAGTAAAGCTATGTTCTTTTAAGCCTTTATTTGTTGCACAGTAAAATTCTTTTTCTTGTGACTTATTTCTCTTTTGTACCCAAATATTATTCTTCTGATACTTTCTTTGTAATGACTTGATAATATCCTTTTCAAAGTTGTGCCAAAAGTCTGCATAGAATTGAACCAGGATTTCACTACCTAGCTTCTGAATGAAAAGCCCTGGTAAAAAATCAGCTTCACCAAAAACGAGGTAGTAGTTATCTCGTTCAAAGTCTTGCGCCTCTCTAATTTCTAAGGACTGGTTGAGTCTTCCAACCATTTCATATGTAAAATCTTTCTTTTCGATTGAAGACTTTGGATCAATCTTCCAAACACGTGCCTTAACAGTTGGGTGAGTTGGATCATTAATCATTACAACAAAATTCACATCATCGAGACGGCAAGCAACAAAGAATGAATTTTTAGGAAACTTGTCACTGAATCGATCAGATGTAATCCAAGGGTGACCTTTTTTGATATGCTTAATACTTGCAGGATGCAGTTCTACTCTTGGTGTCATGATTGGTTATTCCGGTTTCTTAGTTTTTTAGACTTTCTCTATATTGAATATTTTCTTCGAGAATGAATAATAATTGATTGGTAATATAAAAGGGATTTGAAAAATCTGTGATTCCAAATTCTTGAAGTCTTAATTTTTCTTCAAGACTCAGCTCTTCGTAAGGATTGATTGTCTCACACAATTTTCGAAGCTCAGCAAGCTGTTCGTCCACAATATAGTTATTTGGTCGAACGACTTCGATCGATGAATTATCACTGATCCCGTGTTCCGTATTTCGGTTTTGAAAAATTGTTTCTTTTTGTTCCATAAGCTTTTGTTATTTCAAAAATAACAAGCTACGTCAAGTATAAGGAGTGTCTATGATTTTTCTTTATTATGTCATTATCGTGGTTTTTATTTTCTCAATTAATAGCACAAAATTAAACTTTAAGTTGAAGCTTCCTGATAATATTGACGCGGGAAATCAACTGTTTAATAAATTACTATCACTCAATCAGACTCGTGTGCTTCCTAAATGTGCTGAGTACAAGTTTTATAATGGCGTGATTTTACAAGTTATTGAAAGTTCTAAAACAATGGGAACTCCGTTGATACCCATCGTCAACAAACTTAAAAAGGCCTTACTAAATGATATTAAGATAGAAAAGGAGATTAGAAAGCTTAAGTCGGGAGCAATTCTCTCGTTCATATTTTCAATGGTTATTACATGGCTCTTTATTTTTTATTGTGTGGAAATGCTAAACCTTAAAACTGATATGACCACAATTGTTTTGCTTTTTATTTGGCAAATATTTGGATTAGTAACATTTGGAGGTGCCTATAAGATTCTCCTGAGAAAAACCTTAAGTTGTTATGAGAGCTTCTTTTCAAAGATCTATCTCTTTGATCTCTCCCATATGGCCGGCCTCAGTGTGAGTGAGCTTATCAAGAAAGTTAATTTCCAGTCTTTAAATATTCAAAAAGGGCACAAGCTTTCTGTTTACCTTGAGCGCCTTTCGCTCTTAATTGACTCAAAACAAAGACTTGGGATTAAAATTGGTGATGATATTGAGCTTTTAGTTGATGAGTTATGGGGGAGTTATCAGCATGAGTGCGAGGCGTTAAAGACGAAAGTCACAATTATGAAATTTATTTGGCTTTGTATCTTCTTTTTGTCGACATATCTCATCTCGCTCTACACTGTTTTAGGGAAAATGATTAATTAGAACTTGTTGAAAATTCGATGATATCTAGGTATTTTAGACCCACTAATTACTTATATATCGGAGAACTTCATGAGTTACCAAAATGACAAACAAATTATTTACTCGATGAATCGAGTTGGAAAGGTTTACAAGAGTAAGCACGTTCTAAAAAATATCTCGCTCTCGTATTTCTACGGAGCAAAAATTGGTGTTCTTGGTCTTAACGGATCAGGGAAATCAACTCTTCTTAAAATTATGGCAGGTCTTGATAATGACCACCTAGGTGAAGTGACGCTTGCAAAGAACTATAGCGTTGGTTACCTAGAGCAGGAGCCAACACTTGATCCTGATAAAACGGTTAAAGAAATCGTTCAGGAAGGATGCCAGGAAGTTGTCGACAATCTTAGAGAATTCGATGAAATCAGCGCAAAGTTCTGTGAGCCACTGAGCGATGAAGAAATGAATAAGCTTCTTGATAAGCAAGCAAAACTTCAAGATAAGCTTGATGCTTCAAATGCTTGGGATCTTGACTCTCGTCTTGAACTTGCAATGGACGCACTTAACTGTCCACCTTCAGATCAAAAATGTGGAGTTCTTTCAGGTGGGGAAAAGAGAAGGGTTGCTCTTTGTCGTCTACTACTTCAAGAACCAGATATTCTACTTCTCGATGAGCCTACCAACCACCTTGATGCTGAAACGGTATGGTGGTTAGAGAGACACTTACAACAATACAAAGGTACAGTAATTGCTGTTACCCACGATAGGTACTTCCTTGATAACGTAGCCGGCTGGATTCTAGAGCTTGACCGTGGAGAAGGTATTCCATTTGAAGGAAACTATACGGACTGGTTAGATACAAAAGCGAAGCGTCTTGAGAAAGAAGAAAAGACTGAGTCTAAAAGACAAAAAGCAATGAAAGAAGAGCTTGAGTGGATTAGATCAAGTCCTAAAGCGCGTCAGGCAAAGTCTAAAGCTCGTATCCGTGAATATGAAGAAAGAGCGAAGCATCAGTCTGAAAAGCGTAATGAAACAAATGAACTTTTCATTCCACCAGGACCACGTCTTGGGAATAAAGTTATTGAGGCTGAAGGTGTATCAAAAGCATTTGGTGAGAATCTTCTTTATGAAAACCTTGAATTCAAACTTCCAGCTGGTGGTATTGTAGGAATTATCGGGCCAAACGGGGCTGGTAAGACAACGCTATTTAAAATGATCACAGGGCAAGAGCAGCCAACTTCTGGAACATTCTCAGTTGGTGAAACTGTGAAGCTTGCATACGTTGATCAAGGTCGTGAGTTAGATCCAAACCAAACTATTTATGATGTTGTGGCCGAAGGACATGAGATTATCAAACTTGGTGAAAATGAAGTTAACTCTCGTGCTTATATTGCAAAATTTAACTTCTCTGGTGAAGAGCAAAAGAAAAAAGTTTCTGAGCTTTCAGGGGGAGAGAGAAATAGAGTACACCTTGCAAAAGTCTTAAAAGAAGGTGGAAACGTTCTTCTTCTGGATGAGCCAACAAACGATCTTGACGTAAACACACTTCAAGCGCTTGAGAAAGCACTTGTGGATTACGCTGGATGTGCGGTTATCATTTCCCACGATCGTTTCTTCCTCGATAGACTTGCAACACATATTCTTGCATTTGAAGGTGAAGGAAATGTTGTATGGTTTGAAGGTAACTTCAATGATTACGAAGAAGATAAGAAGAGACGTCTAGGAGAGAATGCAATCAATCCACGTCGTCATACATACAAAAAACTTACAAGAGCGTAGTGTTTGAGCTTAGTTTATAAATTTGGTGGAAGTACCATACGAAGTGCATCAGCACTTCGTATGATTGCTGACATCATCGTCAATTCTCTTGATCTACGTTTTGTGGTTGTTTCAGCAACTTACAATTCAACAAATGAGCTTGAAGAAATTGCCAATGCAGCTACGAAGAGTACATGCCATAGCAAGGATCTTATAGCTTCATTTCTTTTTAAGCACGAGTCTCTTGCCAGAGAGCTTGAAGTCCTAAACTTTTGTCAGGCCAGTTTTGAACAATTTAAACTTGAAGCGATTAATTATTGTGATCAAATCCATGAAAGCCTTGAAGTAAGTTCGGAGTTGATGGATGCCCTTTACTCTCTTGGCGAAAGATTTTCTTCGGTGATTCTCTATTCATTTCTCAAAGAAAAGCTACATCACGAAGTTGAGCATCTTGATGCGAGAAATGTCATCACTACAAACACTCGTTTTCGTGATGCAACACCATTATTTGGTATCATTGAAAGAAATTTAACCAATCTTGATAAGACAAAGGTTTATATCACCCAAGGGTTTATTGGAAAAACTATAGACGGTAGAACGACGACTCTTGGAAGAGAGGGTTCTGATTACACTGCTTCTATTCTTGCTTGGGCCATTAAGGCAACTCGCTTAATTATCTGGAAGGATGTCGGTGGGATTTTATCATGGGACCCTAAGATTCATGATGGAGCTTACAAGCTTTCTGAAATCTCATATGATGAAGCCACTCTTTTAACTGAAGCCGGAGCTAAGGTTCTTTTTCATCGTACGATGAACCCTCTTAAAGAGCGCTCTATCCCTCTTGAAGTTAAAGGGGTTTATGCACCAACGGAGCATGGAAGTGTGATTTCAAATAAGCCACACGGTAAAATTCTAGGTCTGGTTGAAACTAAGAAGCAAGACTATTCTCTGCTTTCTATTTGTGGGAATAAATTAATCTCAAATGCCTCAATCAATCAGTTGATCGAGACGGAGATTAATAATCTGCATGAGTATAATGACAACTTAGCCACTTTCAAGATTAACTCGCAAAGAAGAGATTCTCTACTGGAGAAAATTGTTCAGATTGTAACTCATTCATTTGATTCGTAATTGGGTGCATACCTTCTGCGCCCTTTACCTCGATAATCTCCTTCACTTTCTTATTTTCTAAAAAAACGACATTATCTATATTTTTACATATAAGCTGTAGAATTTGTTCATAACTAATGGCCTGGCCTGAGTTTGAAAAAATACTAAATAGCATAGCTAGTCGTGAGAGAGTATCGTTGGCACTATTGGCGTGAATTGTTGAAAGTAGACCTGTGTGCCCTGTATTCATTGCAAGAGTGAAGGGGACAACTTCTTCGGCCCTGATTTCCCCAAGAATAATTCTTTCCGGTGACATACGCAGTGAATACTTACAAAAATCTGTCATCGTCTTATTTTTTTCGCCAGTGGCAAGCATATTAGTGAAATTCTTATCCGGGCAAGATATTTCATGGGTATCTTCGATAACAACAACATGCTCCTGGCCCTCAATATATTTAAGGCATGACTTGAGAAAACTAGTTTTTCCCGAACCTGTTGAGCCTGCAATAATAATATTTTTCTTTTCTTTTATTAACTGCGCAACAACAGTTGCATCTTCTCCATACTGTGCTAGATCAAATATTTGAGTGGCAAGTTTCCTTAAGAATATTGTCGGTGAGTTGAACGCACTGATGCAGCTATGAGTTAGTGTGCAACGATAATTTTCGCCATTAAGTTCTAAAAGGAAAGAGCAGAAAGGATTTTGAAAATTCCAGTTTTGATTATTCTTAAGTCCCAAGACATTGAGACATGTTTCAAGGTCATCATTTTCAATGGCGAGTCCTTCAAAAATTTCCTTTCCTTTTTTACTTATAACTTCGATAGAAGTATTCCCGTGAATAATGACTTCAAAAAGATCTTCTTGATCGACAATTGAACTTAGAAAACAGTGGTCAAAGTAAATATCAAAAATATCCTTCAGTTCAGTCATTTGAGTAATCGTCTCAAGATCAAGACTGTTTTCGTAAGCAATGCGTGCGCAGATAGATTCATGAGTGAAATCAATACTTCTTTGTAGTTCTTCTTTGAAGAATCTCTTATAACTCTTAATTAAAAAATTGATTGCCTTTTGGTTTTCGCTGTTAGTCATTACAGTTCCTTTTTTACGACACGTACAATCGCAACAATTTTCTTATAAGTATTCATTGAGCTTTTTGATGAAAAGATATTTTTCAATACTGGAATCTTGCCAATTACAGGGATTGAAGATTCAATTTGATCATCAGTTTTAATATCAATTTCAAAAATTTGTATTGGTCTATCTAGTGAAATTGAGAACGCAGACTTTTGTTTATTCCCTGAGATTGATGTTACAGCATCTTCACTTCCTGATATTGGTCTTGAAAGATTTGTTTCATATTGAATTTGGAATTGATTATTTTCTTTTTTCATCAATATATTGATGCCAAGTCCTACGAACTTCCACTTTGTTTCACTTACAACATTACTTCCTCCTGTTCCCTGGAAAGGTATTTCACTTCCAATTTTGATATCGAGTGGAGTATCTAATTTTAAAATTGCTTTTGGAGTTGCGAGTGTTGAGAGATCGTACTGTGACTCTTTAAGTTTGATATTATTGTTACCTGCAAGTGCTGCCAGTCCTTGCGAAAATACATCTGAGAGATTGACATCAATTTGATCAAGTCCAAAGTTGATTTCTGAACCGTCGAGCTTTTCAATTTGAAATAGCTTAATATCAATTTGATAATTTTCTAGTTTCCCAAAAGTCATAGATGGATAAAATTTCAATCCGTGCTTTTCTTCCATTGTCTTGATGAATTGTTTATTTTTAAGAATTGTTTGAGTTGTAGCGCAAGTAATGATGGCCTTTGATTCTTCACAAAGAATTTCATCAAGATAGTTTTGGAAGAAATCATAGTACACAGAACTAATAATTTCTTTTCTAAGATCTTTTGTAATTTGAAGGTTATTAATAATCTCATTCTTATGATTCTTTACAATTTCAAGAGTTGAAAGGTACTGGTCTTGATTTGTAATTGCGCCCCCAAGAATAAGCTTTGGTCCAAAAACCTCGGTTTCATTGAGGCCAATGGCGGCCAGGGAATTTTGGATCTCTAAAAGCTTTAGTTGCTGGTTCTTACTAAGGACATAAATCTTCAGGGTCTTCTTATCCTTACCAAGTAGTTTTAGTTCACTGTAGCCTTGCATGAGGCCTGTTAAGTAAAATTTGTTTGTGTTTTTGTCAAAGCGAACACTGATGATGTCTTTGTTACCAATAGCGTACTTTGAGATACCATTTGCATTAATTTCAAATACTTGGCCTTTAGAAAGGCTGAGTTGAGAGTTGAGCTCCTGTGACGCATAGGTATGGCCAAAAGAAAAAACGATGGCAAATGAGGTAAAGACTTTGACAAAACACTGAAATTTAGATAAAAATTCTGTTCTAGTTAAAGACTTTAATTTTTTTAGTTTTATATTTAGGAGAATAATCATGGTTTCTAGAACTCGTGTAACTGAAAACAGACGTACAATCAGAAAAAAGAAAATGGGTGTTAAGAGAAAAGCAGCTAATAAGAACAAGGGAACAACTCCTAAGTTTAAAGTTCATCTCGATTAATTAATATTTTTATATTTTTCGAATTAAGAGGCCTTCGTAGAAAGGCCTTTTATAGTTTAGATATAGTCTTTTGAAGAATATCTGTATTCTGTCTTACAAGATTTAAATTATCATCCTGGTCAAAGCAGATATGTAAGACCACTTCTTTATAAATATCCTCGCAGGGCTTATCGGATTGCACAGCTGTAACTAACTTGGCGGTAACTTCTTCTTTCATTTGAGAGAGAAAAAATTCTACAGATTGGCTTTTGCTTACGTAGCTAATGACGATTATCTCCCTTGCTAGGACTTGTGTTGAAAGAAGAGTCGAAAATAGTAATGATTTAAAAACGAATTTCATGTGGTGCTCCTGTTGCATTTCTCTTACGTGTTAGAACTGTCATAGGGTAGGCCCTAATTAACTTATTTCTGTAGTTTAAAAACTTTGAGGCATCCTGATCTTTAACTGTGACGACGTAAACTGGAACTTCTTGATCTTCGACGTCGACGACTTCTTCTGTTAGATTTTCAATAATGACTTCCTCTGCAATCATTTCATTAGATGGACCAACTAGTTTTACTTTTGGAATTCTCCCTCCTTTAGGAATATAGCTTTGAATTGGTAGGCTAAGACTTGTCATACCTTTTTCAATTTCAGCTTCAACTGTCGGAGTGACTTGATTGCTACTAAGAGCTGTATAAGTCATCATATTAGTCAGGAAGATGCAAATGAGAGACTTAATAGTAATGGTCTTCTTAAATTGCTGCTCCTTTGCTTTATTAAAGAACAAGTCATCTTCTTTTTTAGTGTCAGTTATTTTTGAGCCAGCTTTCTTTAAAATTTTGAAATTCTTTAAGTCTTGCACTTTCGATGTCCTTTTGTAGGTTGATATAGTTCATGAGTAAAGTCGTTATAATTAAAGTCCAACCAAGCGCTTCAATTTCCACAAAGCCTCGCTGTTTATTTCTTTTGAGCTGAGTGTAAAAGAGTGAGTGATGACTCCTTTGATGAGGCTGAACTCTGTTTCGATTGCGAAAGAATCCCGGGCCATAGTCATTGGCCCGTTGGCCGTAAATACGAGATAGTTTTTCCATTTTTTCCTAAAAAATAGTGTGCCATCGAAATCTCTTTTCAAGAATGTTGAGGCGACAAGTTCAACTGGGGTACTTATTGCAAAATGTCCGGTATTTTTCCAGTTACAGTATTTCGATTTTGCAACATTTTTCAGATATGAAAGATGGTATACCTGCTGCGCAAACATTAGTGCTCGATGGGCCGCTACTGCAGCAGCATACACGGCCGGAATTTTGATTACGGTTTTTGTCCAATATGCTGCCTGGACGGCGCGATTAAGGCGTGATTGGACAGTGTAGTAGCGCTCGACAAGTCTTACGGTGTCTTGAGTACATAGGTAGCCTTTGTTTCGAAATTGAAGTTTTCGATAAGCAATGAGGCTTTTGGCGATATTTGCTGTGGCGAAGGCGAGAACAAGGAGAGTGAGAAGAAATGCGACTGGAAGAATGGTACCTTTGTTATTTCTAATCATTTCATTGTCCTTTACTCTTTGTTATTCGATTTTTAGGAACTAGTTTTTGTCGAAAGTCATATTTATATCTTGAACTTCGATAATCAATTTTGTAGTGAGCATCTTCTTGCTTGATGCTGACCTTGCGTTGAAGGAAGCCTTGATATTCGCAAGAAATAGACTTCTTTAAAGGTCTGGTTGTGGAGTTAAGTCCACGTTGAAGCTGAAAGTAGGTGAGGTAGCTTTTTTCCTCGATACATCCATTTTCGTTGATTACTTGAATGGAGAGGAAAGAGACCACTACAAGAATTGTAATGGCCAGTATATGAGAGAGAATTTGCATTAGATCTTGATAGATTTAGTGATTTTTTCTTTTGATTGCTTGAGGCGAGTTTCGATTGAGTCACCAAAACTCTTCATGACGCCAATGCAAAGAATACCAACGAGGCTTGTGATAATCATATACTCCATCACGCCTTGACCTTTTTGATTTCTTAAAATTTTCTTCTTCATAAGTTCTCCTTGTTAATGCTGGAGGGAATGTAGGTGAGGTTGGGATGAAAGTCGACGAGTTGAAACGAATTGATCAGTCTTTTTTCAAAGATGAAAATATTTCCCTTTTTGACCAGTACTTTCAACAACTTGCTTGAATTTTTAGAGGAAAGTAAAATAGGTGTATGAACGAGAAAAGTAATTTTTATGTATTTGAACGAAAAGAGATTTTTTTAGTAATCCTATTTGTGATTCTAGTATCGATCACATCTTTTCTATTTGGGCTGAAGATGGGCTCTGGGTATTCTTTTGAGAAGTCTGGGCACAATGAAGCTGATATGGAAATGATCTCGACACCGGCGAAGAAGATTGATTTTTCTTCGACTGAAGAAGAGAGCGTGAAGAAGATGATTGATCAGCAGAAGGCGATGCCGGAGACTAATAAAGAGGATATTAACAAGACTGTTGAAGAGTCATTAAAGAAGAAAATGATCGAAGAGTTTAACTCTGAAAATTCAAAGAAATTCAATAATGAAGCAGAGCCAGTGAAGGTTAATGAAGTCGCTCCAGAGACTTCACCAATTGTGACTGAGGAAGTTATGGCGGAAGCACCGGCAACTGAGACGGTACAGGAAAATGGTGTTTCCTCGAGTGATAAATTTGCAGGGAAGTATACAATTCAACTTGGTTCATATCAGACAGTTAAGGAAGCAACTGACTTTGCTGAGGGTTTTAAAGTTTTAGGTTACAATCCGATTATTAATGAAGTGCAAATACCAAATCGTGGGAATTGGTTTAGAGTGAGTCTTGGGGTTTTTGATTCGCTTGTTGACGCAAAGAATTATCTTCTAAAGAATAAGAGTCTTTTTTCAGATAGAGACTACGTTTTGATTCAGTTTGATTAATGACTATTTCCTAAGTCCGTGTTAATATTTTAATATTAATTCGGAGCACTAATGAAAAATTCTAAAATATTTTGTTTAGTAATGGCCGGTGGTCGAGGAACTCGACTTTGGCCAGAATCGACTGAGAAAAAGCCGAAGCAGTATCTTTCACTTGTTGGTGAGGGGACGCTTCTTGAGCAGACACTTAATCGATTTGATTCAATTATTAATCCAGAAGCGCGCTTTATTGTGACGACTGAAGATCAAAGAGAGCTGGCGCTTTCTTCATCGAATGGAAAAGTGAATCACGACGGATTGATTCTTGAGCCGGCAGGAAGAAATACGGCGCCTTGTATTCTTTTGTCGTTGGCAAGTCTTGAAGCCGCGGGGGCAACTGATGATGCAGTGGTCGCGGTGATGCCATCGGATCATGTTATTTTAGATACGCAGGGTTTTAAGAAGACTTTTCTTGAGGCCGTTGAGCTTTGTTCTTCGACTGATACGATTACGACAATTGGAATTAGGCCACACTTTCCACATACTGGTTATGGGTATATTAGAAAAGGAAAGGCCGTTGGTGCGGGGGCTGAGGTTTTAGAGTTTAGAGAGAAACCTGATTTTGAAACAGCGAAGACTTATCTTGCGACTGGAGAGTTTCTTTGGAATGCGGGAATGTTCATGGGAAAACTTGGAACATTCAAGAGAGAGTTTGCGAAGCACTCGCCAGATATGTTTGCTTTTTATGACAAGCTTCTTGCTGTGATTCAAGATCACGACGCGCTAGCGGCATTGTATTCCCAGATCCCTGAGGATTCAATTGACTACGCGATTATGGAAAAGTCAGACGCAATCACGACGATTCCTGCAAGCTTTGATTGGAATGATCTTGGCTCGTGGGAAGCACTTGAGGCGGTTGTTGATAAGGTTGATGGTAACACTGTTGTGAAGGCAGCATCATTCTTTGCCAAGGATTCTGTTGGAAACGTTGTGTATGCTCCAGATAAGTTTGTATCACTGATTAATGTTAATGATCTTGTTGTTGTATCAAATGAAAGGGCAGTGATGATTATGCCAAAGCATGATGCTCAACGAGTGAAAGAAGTTGTTCAGCATCTGAAAGCTGATAAACTTGATAATCTCTTATAATTGAAGGCCCTAGATTGGGCCTTTTTTATTTCTTCCAAACCGATTGTAGATACTGATCTCTTCCCGAGTTATAGCGGTAGAATTTATAGCGAATTGGATTCGTCTTATAGTAGTCCTGGTGATATTCTTCGGCCGGATAGAACTTTTCTAACTTATAGGCGTCTGTGACAATGGGTTTATCAAAGAATTTTTGATGTTCCTTTTTACTTTCATAAAAGACTTTCTTTTCTTCTTCATCTTGATAGAAAAATCCTGTGGCATATTGAGGACCACGGTCAACAAATTGTCCTCCAGCATCTGTTGGATTGATATTTCTCCAAAATGTCTCAAGAATTTTTTTGAGAGTAATTTTATCAGAATCGTAAGTGACTTCGACGACTTCGAGGTGCCCTGAGGTTCCACTGGAAACGTCTTGGTAGGTTGGGGACTTGAGTTTACCACCAGCATAGCCTGAAATTGTTTTAAGAACACCAGGGAGCTTATCAAAAGGTGGCTCCATACACCAGAAGCACCCTCCTGCTACAACAATGGTTTTTGTTGCAGCAAAAGCAAAGAGGGTAATATTAGATACGATCAAAAACTTTAGAAGTGTGTTTACCGTAGATTTCAATTGGAGAAAGTTTTTCAATTTCATTTAGTAACTCCTGTTCACTCTGATTAGTGAATAAAGTTCTCAAAACGTTATAAAATTCTTGTTTATTTTTTGCTTTAAAAGATGCTTCTTGCACATACTTGTAACAGTCTTCACGTGTTTTATCAGTGATTTCAATAAGTTTGTGAAGAACAAAGCTTGAAAGATAAATGAAGTTTTCGTTAACTTTTTTCTCCATATTCTCTTTATTCACAACTAGGTCGCGCACCGTTGAAGTTAGGCGACGAAGACTGTAGCTCATAAGGCCCAGTGCATCTGGGAGATAGAGTCTTTCGGCACTTGAATGGCTAATGTCACGCTCATGCCAAAGAAGAGTATTATCCATTGCCAGTGAGGCATGAGAGCGAAGTACGCGTGCCATTCCTGTGAGGTTTTCACTTGAGATTGGATTTTTTTTATGAGGCATTGTTGAAGAACCTTTTTGTCCTTTCGAAAATCCCTCGAAAACTTCTGCGACATCACTGTGTTGTAGGTGACGAATTTCAATTGCCAGTCTTTCAAGCGCACAGCCATAAAGAGCAAAGATCGAAATCAACTTTGCGATACGATCTCTAGGAATAATTTGAGTAGAAACTTCTTCAACTTCAAGATCAAGTTCTGTGAGAACTTCTTTTTCAATTTCAGGATCAATGATTGTGTAGTTTCCTACGGCCCCAGAAATCTGACCCGTTAATTCGTTATTGTAGTATTCTTGTAGCTCGACAAAGCGGCGATTAAATTCGCTATAGTGACCAAGTATTTTTTGGCCAAAGCTCATTGGTTCGGCCCAGATCCCATGACTTCTACCAATACAAACTTGATCTTTATTTCTTAGCGCCAGGGCATAGAGTTCATCGAGAAGGCCTTTGTAGTCAGAGATAATAATATCAAGTGATTCTTTTAGTTGTAGAGTAAGTGCCGTGTCGATGATGTCACTAGAAGTTACACCAAAGTGAAAGAACTTAGAAAACTCTTTTGGCATCTGTTCTGTGATTGAAGAGCAAAAAGCAATGACATCGTGGCGAGTTTCTTTTTCAATTTCATAAATCCTTTCGCAGTTGACTTTGGCTTCGCTTGCTTTCTTTGCAACTTCGTCAGAGATTAATCCGCGTGAGCAAAGGGCATTTAAAAGGGCAACTTCAACATCGAGAAATTTTTGAAACTTAAAATCATCAGTCCAAATATTTGCAATTTCTTTTACTTCATATCTTTCAATCATAATTATTTCCTAAAAGTAGAATCCCATTCCAAGACCTACTGTGAACCACGTGGCGATAAAATCAACGTCAAGCTGAGTATCTTCTTTTGTGTAAGCAAGAGAGTTTAAATGGTAATCTGCTCGCAGTGCCCAGTGAAATGATTTTGAAGTACGGTAGAAAAGACCATAGCCCGCAGTCATTCCAAAACCTCTAATTGATTCTTCAATAATTGTTGATGTCGCAGTTACTAAGTTAACGGCAAATAAAGATTCATCGTAGATATGAGCATTATCCCAAAATGTATTAATCAGAGTTGATCGTCGTGACAGACCAATACCAGCTTCGATAAGATCAAGTGTCTCTGTCGTTTCGTCATAATTTCCAGTGAGACTAGTCGCTGCTTTTAAAGTTGTTGAAGTTTTTGAGGCTAATAAAACATATGAGTATGGATTTTTAAACCAAGTCATTTGACCTCTAAAGCCTGAGATTGAACCACTATCCATAAGATTAGGGTTAGTCACATAACTAAGGTCAAGCGAGTAAGAATCATTTGAAATATCATAGTCGTAATCTTTGATACCTGTTTCAGAATTTCTTACGGTGATTTCACTATTTATTTGTCCCTGATTAGAGAATGACTTAAATCCATAAACAAGTGCGACAAGTAATATTATCTTTTTCATTTAGCATCCTCATTTTTTACAATGATATTATCGAATGATTCACCTGGAAGATCTTCAAGTCCAACAAGTTGAGCGAGAAGGATTTTATTTCGAAGGTATTCCCATTTTAATTTTTCATAATCAATTTGAGCGTCAAAGTATTCAACTAGTGAGATATGAAAATCTGTGTAACGACCTTTTCCTTCAATATAGCGATTGTTAGCAAGCTCCATCGTTTTCTTTAGAGATGGTACACGAGCTTCAAGAATTTTAATTTTGTCGTGCGAGTTTGAAAATTCTTGAAAGATTTTCGTGATATAAGCTTCAACCTTACGTTTTGCAGATCTTGCATTCCAGGTAGAGTTTTCTTTTGAAAGTCTTGCGTTGGCAAGTTTTCTACGGTTGAAAACCCCTCCGTCTCCAAAAATTGTCCAAGAAGCTTTCACTGTTGCCACAACTTCAAGGTTTGAATTTCCTTCATCGACTTCGTACAATGTTCTTGTTCCTTCTGGAGAGAAGTGGTGCTTGTATGTTCCAAGGTCGAGAGTGATTTTTGGAAGAGGCATATTATCTTTAATTGCAATTTCGTACTCACGCTTTTTGATATTCTCATTTGTCACACCATCTTTAATAAAAGGTGCATTCTTTGCTGCAAGCTCTAGAGCTCCTCTGAGCGTGAGCTTTACTTTTTGATGACGGAAGTTTTGAGCGATCTGATACTTCGTTCCTGGTTCATCATCGATTAGTTTTGCCATTTCTTCATGAGCATTTTCATAAGTTAATTTAGTTTCAAAGTATTCTTGTTGTGCTCTTAAGTACTCAGAGCGTGCTTGGTAGTACTCATGTTTTGAAACTTTCTTTTGAATAACTCTTTCGCGGTTGAGACGATAGATAAAAGACGCGGTTCTCAGTTGTTCTTTCTTGATACGAACTGTTTGATCAAGGTAGATGAGGTTAGTGAAGGCGATGATAATATCTTGTCTAAATTCTCTTGATTCTTCATTAGTACGATCTTTACTTCTTTCAAGTTCTTCTTTGGTGTTGAGGTAACTTAAGTAGTCTTTTCCCCAATTGAAGATTGAATACTCGCCAAACTCTAGTCCAAATGATCCTGTTGGAATCTTACTTTTGGAGTCTGTCGTCGAATTAGAGCCTTTTACTGTACCGACACGTTGGCTACTGGCATCAAGAGTCAGGTTAATATTTGGATAATAGAATTTTTCTTTATTGTCCTGAATTTTGTTGAGATAGATTTCTTTGTCATTCTTTCTAATATTTTCACTGAAATTCTTGCGCATCCCTTGTTCGATAGCAATATTCAGAGAGAGAGGTTTTAGGATTTGATTAAGATCACTGTAGTCATCAGAAATTTCTTGAACGTAGAGATCTTGGCCAAATACAGAAAGAGAGAGAAAGAGAAATGAGAATAATTCTTTTTTTCTAATCATGTTAAGTCATCATCCGTGAGTTGTGTGTTTAGTAGACTTAAATGATAGAATTTTTATTTTATAATGTGAAGTTTTTAAAGGGAAATACCCGGACAGCCGCGGCGAATAATATTCTCTTCAAGATCGGCAATTCTTAAGTTGGTAAGCTTTAGTTCTTTGATAATTCCAAGCATTGTTTCAGTGAGTTTTTCTTTAATACTTACTTTTGGTTCGGGAGTGTCTTTTCTAAGCTTCTTGGAGCGTTCAAGTATGTAGGTAAGACGCATTCGATGATTGATTTTTTGTTTACGCTTTTCAATTAATTCGTCACAACGGCGAGAAATACTCGGATCTGTGATAATCTTGTCCTGAATATTGCCCGGTTCGGCCATAATTTCGCTCGCCGTTAATATTTGGATGAAGATAATGATATGTAGCATAACTTTATAAAATTTCATTGATTTAAGCTTATCATACTTTGCCAAAAAATAGAGTGAGTGATAATATTTCCAGAATAAGTATAAGGGAGATTAGTTGAGATGAAAGCTCTAGTATTGATACCTTCGCGCTATGCCTCGACGAGGTTTCCCGGCAAACCACTTGCTAAAATTTCTGGCCTCTCGATGGTAGAGAGAGTTTACCGCGGATGCGAAAAAATTTTAGATTTCTATCCTGACTCAGTTGTTGCGGTAGTAACTGATAATAATGAAATTGAAAATGAAGTTAAATCATTTGGCGGCACAGCTGTCAGAGTTGATGATGATGTTCCAAGTGGTTCTGAGCGAATCAATTTAGCTTATCAAAGACACTTTAAAAATCGTGGATTCGATTTTGTGATAAATGTTCAAGGTGATGAACCTCTTATTGAAGCTGATCTTCTAAAGAAGTTAATTGAATTTCACAGTACATCGAATAGAGATGCCACGACAGTTGTAAAAAAGATTTCTCAAGCTGATGAAAATTTTAAAGATCCAAATAAGGTTAAGGCCATCTTCAATGAAGATAATGGAATTTGCCATTACTTCTCTCGCGCCCAGGTTCCGTTTAATCGCAATCAGGCCGATGGAGTGAATTGGTTCTTACATATTGGAATATATTCATTTAGACCAAATGTTCTCGAGGAGTTTTGTAAGCTTCCTCAATCGAAGAATGAACAGATCGAATGCCTTGAGCAGCTTCGATTATTAGATAACGGTTTTACAATGGGAGCCGTACAAACTGAAATGACTCTTTGTGGAGTTGATTCACCAGAAGATATAAAAGTAGTAGAAAGGATTATAAATGAAAAAAAATAGTACGAAGAAATACATTTTCATCACAGGGGGAGTTTCAAGCTCCCTTGGTAAGGGGTTAGCAGCTGCGAGTATTGCTTCTCTTCTTGAGCGTCGTGGAATTAAAATCAACATGCTAAAGATGGACCCGTATATTAATGTTGACCCAGGAACAATGAGTCCAACTCAACACGGTGAAGTTTTTGTTACGGATGATGGTGCGGAAACGGATCTGGACCTTGGCCACTACGAGAGATTTACTTCTTTGACTTTAAATAAGAAGAGTAACTTTACGACGGGCCAGGTTTATCTTCAGGTTATTGAAAACGAAAGAGAAGGTAAGTACTTAGGAAAAACTGTTCAGGTTGTTCCTCATATTACAAACGAAATCAAAAGAAGAATAGACCTTGCAGCAACTGATGCAGATATTTTAATTGGAGAGATTGGTGGAACGGTTGGCGATATTGAATCTCTGCCATTTGTTGAATCAATTAGACAATTTGCTCATGATGTTGGTCATGAGAATGTTCTCTTTATTCATCTTGTTCTTATCCCATATCTTTCTGCTGCGGGAGAGCTAAAGAGCAAGCCAGCTCAACACTCCGTAAAGGAATTAAGGTCTGCAGGTCTTTTTCCAAACGTAATTATCTGTCGTTCTGATAGGGAAGTTGATGCTTCTATTTTAGATAAAATTTCTCTTTTTTGTAACGTTCCACGTGACAATGTTTTTCAGTCAATTGACTTAGATTCAATTTATAAAGTGCCACTTAACTTCCATGAGCAGGGACTTGATCAGAAGATTGCTTCTCTTCTTGGCATTTGGGCCGCAAGTCCAAATGTCGAAGATATGAAAAATGTTGTTCATAACTTTGATCATCCGCTGCGTGAAGTAAGAATTGGTATTGTTGGAAAATATACTGAACTTGTTGAATCTTATAAGTCTCTTGATGAGGCCTTAAATCATGCGGCTATTTCACAGCAACTAAAACTTAAACCTGTTTATATTGATGCTGAAGATATTGAGTCAAAAGGTGCAAAAGCCCTACTTGAAGGTGTGCAAGGAATTCTTGTTCCAGGTGGATTCGGTGAAAGAGGAACAGAAGGAAAGATTGCTGCGATTGAGTATGCACGGAAAAATAATCTACCATTTTTTGGAATTTGTCTTGGGATGCAACTTGCGATTATTGAATTTGCAAGAAATGTATGTGGGATAAAGGAAGCTACGTCTGAAGAATTTACTTCTGGTGGTGAGCATTTAATTCACTATATGGAAGGGCAGACAAGAGAGGGGTCTAAAGGTGGAAGTATGCGTCTTGGTGCTTATGACTGTGCTTTAGCAAAAGGCTCTCGCGCTTTTGATATTTATAAGGAAGAGAATATTTCTGAAAGACATAGACATCGTCTTGAAGTTAATAATTTCTACGCAAAAAAACTTGAAGACGCTGGACTAACAATCAGTGGTAGAAATAAGGAGCTTGATTTAGTTGAGGTGATTGAGATTACTAATCATCCACACTTTGTAGCTTGTCAGTATCACCCTGAGTTTAAGTCTCGTCCGACAGACCCACACCCATTATTTAATTCATTTATTGAAAAGGCAGATAGTTATGGAAAATAAAAAATTTGATTTCTTCGTTGGTACATGTGTAATTGAAAGTGAACAAATGTGTATGGACGTTGCTGGAAGGCTGACAGAAATTTTTGCAAAATATAAGGATGAGGTAAACTTCTCTTATAAAGGAAGTTTTGATAAGGCGAACCGTTCATCAAAAGATTCTTTTAGAGGACCAGGTCTAGAAAAAGGTCTTGAGATTCTTGCTAAAGTAAAAAAGGCCTATGGTGTTCCACTTATTACTGATTTTCATACTGCTGAACAAGCTATGAAGGTCGCCGAAGTTGTCGACACTCTTCAGGTTCCAGCATTCCTTTGTCGTCAAACAGATATGATTATCGCCGGAGCGGAAGCTTGTAAGAAGTTTGGTGGACAATTAAAAATTAAAAAAGGACAGTTTCTTTCTCCTGAAGAAACTGGAAATATCGTCGAAAAAGCAAATGAGTACCTTCCAAAAGAGAGAATCCTTCTAACTGAAAGAGGAACAAGTTTTGGATATAATAACCTTGTTGTTGATATGGCAAGTTTTCAAATTATGAAGAGCTTTGGTGTAAGAGCAATTCATGATGCTACTCACTGTGTACAAAGACCTGGTGGTCTTGGGAAAATCACAGGTGGGAAAAGAGAACAAATCCTCACTCTTGCAAGAGCTGCTGTTGCTGCTGGAGCTGATGGGATCTTTATGGAAGTTCATCCAAAGCCGGAGGAAGCTAAGTCTGATTCAGCAACAAGTCTACCACTTGATAAGGCTCCAGAGATTATTGAAAAACTTCTTGAGCTTCACCGTGTAGTGAGGAATGGTTAATGAATTTGTTTGAGATTGCAAAGAAATTTGAATCAAAACTTTCAAAAATAAAAGTTGCCGCTTTTGATATTGATGGTGTTTTAACAAATGGTCACGTGTGGTGGGATGATGAGGCTTTAGGTTTTAATCGTTTAACTCATACAAGTGATGGTTATGGGTTGAAGCTCCTTATGGAGGCCGGGATCAAAACTGGAGTTATCTCTGGTGGAAATAGCGTCAGTGTCCAAAAACGTTTCGAAGAAAATTTAAAATTAGATTTCGCTTTTCTTGGAAATGAAGATAAGAGAGAGGCCTATAAGAAGATTCTCGAGATGGGTTATAAAGCAGAAGAAATTCTTTTTATGGGTGATGAACTTTTTGATATTCCTCTTTTAAAAGCTTCTGGTTTTGCTGCGACTGTGACGGATGCTCCACATGAAGTTAAGGCTTTTTGTGATTATGTGTCCGTAAGAGAGGGTGGTAAGGCCGCGGTCAGAGAGGTCATTGATATCGTTAGATATGCACAAGGATTTTCACCTGAAATTCTAGATTTTGACGGAAGTCCGATTGATTTAAAAAATACTTGGCCTAAGCTTTAGGCCAAGATAATTTCGCTGTCACTTCCTTGGCAGAAGTGTTTTCGATTGAATAATGAGAAATTAATTTTGTTGCAAGTGAGTCTAGTTTTTCACATAGAAGTGAGAACTGATCATTATTTTCAATTTTTTTCAGTCTTACTTCCGCATCACTTACTGAAACTGCAGTAAAGATGAAGCTATCATCTGCAAATGAAGCCTTTAATGTCATATGTGTTTCAGACTCAATAGACTCACTAATAAATTTAAGAAAGTGAATGAGAAGAAGAGCATGGCTTCTAATGTTAAAATTTTTGATAAGATCTAAATCAAGACAGTTTTCTGTACTTATTTTTGCACGCTTGAAGCTAGGCTTTGCATAAATAGAGAAAGACTCAAAGAAGTTATGAATTTTCATTTCTTTCTTCTCATCAGACAAGCTATTGGATCGAATAAGCATCGTATTCTCAAGTATTTCTTGTGATCTCTCAATACCGATACTAATATTTTTAAAAAAATTTTTGATCTTTGCAGCTTGAGCTTCTTCAATATTTTCAAGTAGTGGCTCGATTCGATCTTCTAATAGTCCAAGCGATAATTCAATAATTCCAAGTGGATTCTTAACATCGTGAGAGACTGCATTTAGAATATCACTGCTTTCTTGTTGAAAGTATGTATCCAAAGTGTTGATTATTTCTATGCTTGATTTATTTTTTAAAAATGTTTCCATGTACTTAGTATAGCAAACCTTAAGATTGTGACTAAATAAAAAATAGAGGGAATAAAAGTCTTGACTCGCTAAGTCTTTTTTTGGTAATTTTGGCCTATGAATTTAGATAAATTACATTCTTTATTAGACGATCAATATAACTGGCCAGATCATTATACGTTCAAATTTGTCGGAAAAGATGAGCATCGTGATCAGTTAACAGAGGTTATTGGACTTGCTCCAACGAATGAGCGTCCTTCTTCTTCTGGTAAATATATCAGTTATTCTTTTCAGATTAAAATCAATGCTTCTCACGAAGTCATCGAAATTTATAAAAAAGTTTCAGTAATTTCTGGTATCATTACTCTATAAATTAGGAGTAATGATATGAGAAAGGAATACAAAACAGCGCTCGTTGTTGGTGCTGGTGCGTTCGGAACGTCTCTTGCCTCGATTTTGGCGAATAAATTTGAACATGTTATTTTAAAAGTACGTAGTGAAGATGTTTGCACTGCTATTAATAAAGATCGCGAGAACTCAGTTTACCTTCCAGGGATTAAGCTTGCTTCAAATATTCAGGCGATAATTGATTGGGATGAATTTGATGCTAACTATGAAAATACTCTTGAGCTCATCGTTTCAGGCCTTCCAACTGTTGGGATCGCACCATTTTTTGAGGAAAACTATGACCGTTTTTTAAAGTATTTTGAGAGGCAAATTCCATTGATCTCACTTTCGAAGGGGATTGATCCTAAAACATTAGAGCTTAGTGATGATTTACTTTTTGATTTCTATCCACAACATAAAGAATTTATCACTTTCTTGTCGGGACCAAGTTTTGCCAAAGAAATTATGGAGGAGCAGATAACACTTGTTACAGTTGCTGGTCGTTCTAGAAAGGTCCTTGGGCAAATCTCTTCGATGCTTGATACAGAGTATTTTAAGGCCCTGCCAAATTATGACGTCAAAGGCGTACTACTTGGTGGAGCTTTGAAGAATGTTCTTGCTATTGCTGGTGGAATTATTGAAGGTCTTGGTTATAACCATAATACACGAGCAGCAATGATTACTCGTGGTATCGTTGAGATGTTACGCTTTGGAAAAGTATTCAATGCTCGTCCAGAAACCTTCTACGGACTTAGTGGAATGGGAGATCTTATTTTAACTACAACGGGTGGTCTTTCTCGTAATAAACAATTTGGTCTTGAAATCGCCGCAGGCAGAAGCCCTCTTGAAATTATCAATTCACAACGTACTGTAGTTGAAGGATATAAGACAACAATGGCGGCGCACTTAATTTCTGAAAAATATGAAATTCGCGCAAGAATTTTCAATGGGCTTTACGAAGTTCTTTATAATGAGCATGATCCTAAAGATGTGGTGAGCTTACTAATGAAGACTCCAGCAAAATTTGAAATTGAGTAGGTTTAAGAAAATCCAGAAAGTAAGATAGAAATAGAAAGAGGGGATTATTCCCCTCTTTTTTTATAGGCTATTTTTAATTTCTGCGACGGTGATTGTTTCTCCGAGTTTGATAAGCTCCCCCTTGCTATTAATGACAAAGTAAGCTGGTACACCAACAAATCCTTGAGACTTTAGCCAAGCCCCAATCTGTGGATCTCGTTTCGTCCAATCTCCAAGCATAAGCTCAACATTCTTTTCTTTTACAAGATCTCTAAAAGCTTTGGTATCAATAACGAGTCTCTCGTTAACTTTACAAGTGATACACCACTTGGCAGTAAAGTCGATAAAGGTAAGTTTATTGATCCTCATATTGTCATTCATTTTTTCTTCGGACCATTTTTGCCAAGTGATTTCTGCGTCACGATTCTTATCGTTAAGCATATTTGAACCACTTTCCCCATATGAGATAACTGTCCCTTGGGCCTGATAAATTAGCACAATAGTTGGTATCAAGAAGATTATTGACCAAATAATTTTCTTCGTCATCTTAGCACGCATGTAGAAAATAAAGAAAATCAAAACAAGGCCTGTATTGATTTTCATTACAGCAAGGCTAGAGTCTGTTAGAGCTGAAAATACATCAAGAAGCCAAATCGTCGTGAGGATAAGTGTTAAACCTAATATTTTTTTTACGTGATTCATCCACATACCAGGCTTCGGTAAAAATTTAATAAGCGATGGAAAAAAGGCCGTTAAAAGGAATGGAAATGATAATCCAAGTCCAATTGCGAAGAAAATTCCAAAAATGGTTGCAGTTGATTCACTAAAAGCAAAAGTAAGTGCTGTCCCAAGAAATGGTGCAGAACAAGGAGTTGAAAGAATTGTTGCCAGCACTCCTCCAATGAAGTCACCGCTAAATGTATCTTTAAGTTCAACTGATCCAAGCTTAGACCCACCTGGCGTTCTAAATTCAAAGAGACCAAACATATTAAGCGCCATAACAAAGATGATAACTATCATTAGTGCTACAAAGCTTGGTGATTGAAGCTGGAATCCCCAGCCAATTTGCTCACCTGTATTTTTTAAGAGAGTTATAACCCCTGCAAGTGCGAAGAAAGTTGCAATAACACCAGCTGAGTAGGCGAGATTATGTCTGAAAATTGACTTCTTACTCTCATTACTATGTCCAATTAGGCTAAACAGTTTTAAAGAGATAACTGGAAGTACGCAAGGCATAATATTTAATATTAGACCACCAAGGAATGCCATTACTAAGTAGTAGAGCATATTTGGGCCCGTACTTGCTTCAGCAGGAACATCTTCATGACTTTTAACTTCATTTGTTTCAATTACTGGTTTTAGTATTTTAAAGAAAGATTCGAATTGTCCATTGTTATCAAAACTATAAGAACTAAAAGATTTTTTAATAACATATGTTTCTTTAGTGATTGGGTCATTTAGAAGAAATTTGAAATCAAATGGTTTTTCAAACTTTCCGTCAGCTGGCAGTGGCATTTCTGGTTCCATGTAAACGCCATCCCAGTCCATAGTATATTTACCATAAAGTGACTTTTTTGAATCTGTAAAAAGTGACTCTCTTTTAAAAGAGAATGGGAGCATTGGATAAATAGAAAGGACATTGTTCTTGGTTGGGATATCCATCACTGGCTTAGAAATGCTGTAAATGAAAACTAGATTTTCACCTTGTTTCACCAAGCTTATGTCGAAATATACTGGAAGCTCTTTTTCTTTTGGAAGTTTAGAAAAACGAGTTTTCATTTCATCCATTGAAACTTGAAAGTCATTATCAGCAGTAATGAATGCTGAGTCTTTTACTTCTCCATTGATATGTTTTTCACCTGGGATACAGATATTTTTACAGATTAGCCATTTGAAGTGAGCCTCTATCTTTTGATCTTTAAGATCTCCTGGATATTCAAAGAAGAGAGTATACTCATCTTCATATCCAAAAGTCATAATATCTCCATCTTCTTTGAAACGCTTTGGAATTGGCCACTCTTTAACGGTAAGGTTTTTTTCTTCACCATTGATTTTAAATGTTGCCTCTATTGGAAGTCCCGCATCTCCTGGATTGATCCAGTATGTATGCCAGTGGGAAAAATTTTTAAAGTTAGCAGCAAGGAAAGTCTGACCGTCAATATTGATTGGAGACATACTCATTTGCATAACATTTTTAGGTACTTCCTCTGCAAAGATAGAGAGAGCAAGTAGTAGCAAGAATACTATTTTTTTCACGTGAATTTCCCTTTTGTTTCACCTTCTATATCGTCAAATATTAACAGATATATTAGTCTTAGTATTTGATTATCATCAGTTTTGACGAAATTTTGACTTTAAGATAACCTCAGATAATCTTAAATTATAGGAGTCTAGGTGAGAAGCTTTCCACAAAGAATTGTTTGCTTGACTGAGGAATCAGTAGAATTTCTTTATGCCCTTGGTGAAGAAGAGAAAATTGTTGGTGTCTCAGCTTATGCCAAGAGGCCTGTAGAAGTTTCTTCCAAACCAATTGTTACGGCCTTTGTTAACGGGAGCGTCAAGAAGATTAAAGATTTGAAACCTGATCTCGTCATTGGTTACTCTGATATTCAAAAAGATTTAGCCCGAGAGCTGATTGGAGAAGGACTGAATGTCTATATTTCTAATCATCGAAGCATTGAAGAAATTCTTGATTACCTACTTTTTCTTGGACGTCTGGTTGGTAGAGAAGCTAAAGCAAGTGAGCTGATAGCAAAGGTCGAAGCAAAAATTTTAGAGGCCAAAAAATTTGGAGATTCTTTAAGCTATCGTCCAAAAGTTTATATTGAAGAGTGGGATGAACCTATTATCAGTGGTATTCAATGGTTTTGTGAGATAGTTCAACTATGTGGAGCAGATATTGTCTTTATGGATAAATCGACAATGAAGCTTGCTAAAGATCGTATCGTAAATATAGACGACTTTAAAGATCAGGAAATTGATATTATTTTTGGTTGCTGGTGCGGTAAACCAGTTGATATTCACTCAATTCTTAAGCGCCCATATCTGGCCCATACTGAAGCTATTAGAAGGAAACAGATTTATGAACTGGAGCCAGAAATTTTCCTCCAACCTGGCATTGCGCCTATTTCTACGGGAATTGATATCATCATTGATTATTTAAGAAACTACCAGAAATTAGGTGGTTGAGTGGAAGAATCTTCCATTCCTAGGCGTTGGAATATAAAAAGCTAAATTATTTTCATCCATTACCGATTAGTCCTACGAAGAAGTTTAAGGAGCTAGGACTAAGTTCATGAAAAAACTATTACAAATTACGACAGGATCACTAATTTTGGCATCACTATCATCATGTGGCTTTATGGAACATGTTGAGCAACGTGCTGCTGTACTTAATTCTCTTGAGGATAAAGTTCTATCTCTAAACGAGGAGAACCAGTATCTAAGAAATGATATCAGAGAATTAAAATACAAAATTAAGACTCTTGAAAATAAAAACTTCTATCTTGAAACTCAATTGAAAGAAAAGCCTACGATGCCAGCAATGGCCAAAGCGGCGAGTTCTACGAGTCGATCGATTGCAAGCGTTGCTCCAATGAATACAAATGATCTTGTAAAGTTTGACGTTTACAAGTGGAAGCCTGAACAAATGTTGACCATCGCTCAAAAAGAATTTGATTCGAAGAATTATGAAAAGAGTGCTCAATTCTTTTCCGAGTTCTCAAATAAGTACCCATCGGATTCTAATCTAAATGATAAGTTTCTTTTTCAGGCGGGTATTGCTTCGTTTGAATCAGGAAAGCACTATGAGTGGAGTGAGAAGTATCTTTCTCAACTTGTAGAGAGATATCCAACGTCTGAATACTACCTAGGTTCGAAGCTATGGCTAGGACTAACTTATCTTAAGCAAGGTAGAGAGAAAGAGTTTTTTGCTGTTGTAGAAGAATTTAGAAAGAAATATAGAAACACTCCGGAATGGAATATTTTAAGTGGTCACTATGAAAAGATTGTTCAAAAATATAAGTCAAATTAGTATTGTTCTTTCCCTGTGTGGAACTGTCATGGCGGCATCGCCTAAAGCAGTTATTGAAGCAGTGAAAGGAAATGCATTTGTAACTAGAGAGGGGAGAACAGAGAAATTATCTGCTGGTGATTACCTATATGATTTTGATGAGGTTTTCTCAGAAGTTGGTTCTCAAGTAACGTTCGCTGATTACTATGATCATAAATATCACATGTCTGGATCAGGATATGTATCAATTTTAAATAAGATTATTGAGCTTAAAGGTGGATACCTTTGGGTACAAACACAGCAACCATCAGCTTCTCATTTTCATATTCAAACAGTAAATGCGACAGCGGCTTACTCTCGAGGTGAGTTTATTATTTCCTATGATCAGGATTCTGGTAAAACTCAATTACTAAGTATTGATGGAACACATCTATTTTCAAATAACGAAAATAACTTTCTTAAAGAAGAAGTTTCTGCTGGAAAATTTTCTTTTGTAAGTGAAAAGTATGAAAATGGTGCTCCAAGAGTACCAACTCCAATTGGTGCGTCTACTTATTCGTCTGTCGTTTCTCTGTATGATGGGATTAAACCTCTAGATAAGCAATCTGATGTAGTTGAGGATATTGCAAGAGTACAACTTGAAAAAACTGCGATTCCTTCTGCTGGAAGAAATATCGCCTCCACTCCAGCTGCTGACTCTTCAAGCGCAGGGACAGTTATTATCCTCAAAAAAACTCCAATGGAAGATCGAGAGGATAAATTAAAAGCATTTTATAAAAATCAAATTTCTTCAATGGAAAAGAAGTATAAGAAAGTTCCAAAGAAGTTTAAGCCTGATTATTCAACAAAGTCTGAAGTGGCCATTAAAGTATATCGTGTGCCTTCGTCATCATCTCGAGTACCAGCTTCAGTTGATTCAAAGACTCAAAAGAAAGCAGCTAGAATGCCGGCTTCAATGACTGAGTTAAATCCTCAAGTAGAGATTAGTAATGATGCATTTGAAAAATCACTTATTGATCAATATAAGAAACAAATGCGCCATAGCAATGAAATCAACAGTCTAATTAAAGATCTTAAGAGTTATGATCAGGATTATAAACAAGCATACTAGTTTATAGGACATAATTTCTACCTTTAAAATACCGCAATCCCAGTTATTATTGATATATAGATCATTAATTTTACTGGGATTTTTAACATGTCTAAGATTTTATCTGATAATGCATTAACTTATGATGACGTCCTGATTAGACCAGGATATTCAGAAACATTACCTTCTGAAGTATCTCTCAACACAAGATTCAGTCGAAACATTGCTTTGAATATTCCAATTGTTTCAGCGGCGATGGATACAGTTACGGAAGCAAAGACCGCAATTGTAATGGCGCAGGAAGGTGGAATCGGTGTTGTTCACAAGAATATGAGTGCTGATCTTCAAGCTTTTGAAGTTGAAAAGGTAAAGAAATTTGTTTCAGGAATGGTTTCAAACCCAATTACTGTTGGTCCTGAAACACTTCTAAGTGAAGTGGTGGCAATAACGGCTAAACATAGCATTACAGGTGTTCCGGTTGTCGATAAGGATCAAATTCTCGTTGGGATTCTAACGAGTCGTGATATGAGATTTGAGAATAATCTTAATCAGAAGGTTAAGGATATTATGACACCTGCTGAAAGATTAATTAAGGCAGAGATTGGAATTGAATTAGAACAGGCGAAGGCAATTCTTCATAAGCATCGAATTGAAAAATTACCTGTTGTTGATAAGAGTGGAAAAATCAAAGGTCTTATCACTATCAAAGATATTTTAAAAAATATTGAATACCCAAATTCAAATAAGGATTCTCTTGGAAGACTTCGTGTAGCTGCAGCAATTGGAGTAGGTCCAAAAGAAGTAGAGAGGGCGAAGGCTCTTATTGAAGCTCAAGTGGATTGTATTATTATTGATACAGCTCACGGACATTCTAAGGGTGTTATTGAAATGGTGAAGAAAGTCAGAGACCTTACTCCTACTGGCCAAGTTGTAGATATTATCGCCGGTAACGTAGCGACTCAAAAAGCTTGCGAAGATCTTATTAAAGTTGGTGTTGATGGGGTAAAGGTTGGAATTGGCCCAGGATCAATTTGTACAACTCGTGTGGTTGCTGGAATTGGTGTTCCTCAGCTTTCGGCCGTTATTGAAT
The DNA here is from genome assembly GCF_000447795.1 of Bacteriovorax sp. Seq25_V. Classification (NCBI taxonomy): domain Bacteria; kingdom Pseudomonadati; phylum Bdellovibrionota; class Bacteriovoracia; order Bacteriovoracales; family Bacteriovoracaceae; genus Bacteriovorax; species Bacteriovorax sp. Seq25_V. The sequence goes on from NZ_AUNI01000011.1 coordinate 127,574, forward strand.
GTGCGGCAGCCTGTAAAAAAGCAAATATTCCTTTTATCGCTGATGGTGGGATTAAGTATTCAGGCGATATCGTTAAGGCAATCGCAGCAGGTGCGAGTTGTGTCATGTTAGGTTCTCTATTTGCTGGGTGTGATGAAACGCCAGGTGAGATGATTTTCTATCAAGGACGTACATATAAGGTATATCGTGGAATGGGTTCTTTGGGGGCGATGAAACTAGGATCAAAAGATCGTTATGGACAAGCAAGTGTTGAAGATAAAAAGCTTGTTCCTGAAGGAATTGAAGGGCAAGTTCCATACCGTGGACCACTTGCAAGTAATATCTATCAGCTTATCGGTGGCCTAAGATCAGGTATGGGATATGTTGGTGCTAAGACAATTGATGAGCTTCAAGAAAAAGCAGAGTTTATCAAAATTACAGCTGCTTCATTGAAAGAGAGTCATCCACATGATGTTATGATTACTAAAGAAGCACCTAATTATTCAATTGATTAAAAGAGAGTAGAGATGAGTTTAAGACAAATATGGATTGTAGATTTTGGTTCCCAGTATACGCAACTAATTACGAGAAAGTCTCGTGAGCTTGGTTTTTCAAGTGAGATTATTACAGTAAAAAAAGCGCGCGATCTTTTTAGTGAAGGTAAAAAGCCAAAGGCCCTAGTTCTATCGGGTGGACCTCAATCAGTTTTTGAGGATGAGAACGATTATAGTTTTATTCTTGACCAGGTAGACCTGCCGATCTTGGGTGTGTGTTATGGAATGCAACTGATGGGGAAATACTTTGGTGGTACGGTAGAAAAGGGAACGATCGGAGAGTACGGCCATGCAAGTCTTAACTTTCAGAATAATTTTTCAATTGATGGTGTTCCAACTTCAATTAATGTTTGGATGAGTCACTCTGATCATATTACGAAACTTCCAGATGATTTTGAACTTGTGATGTCATCTCACAATGGGTTAGTTGCTGCCATTAAGCACAACACAAGACCTGTGTTGGGATTGCAGTTTCATCCGGAAGTGGAGCATAGTACTCACGGTAAAGATATTCTAAATTACTTTTTCAAAGATATTGCAGGTCTTGAAGTTGACTGGAGTGCAACAGAGATGCTTGATGAAGCTAAGCAGCTCGTTAAAGGTGTCGAGAAATCGAATGTGCTTTGTGCATTTTCTGGTGGAGTAGATTCTCTTGTTGCAGCGACGCTCGCTCATGAAGTTATTGGTGATAATCTTTACTGCTTCTTTGTTGATCATGGACTACTTCGTCCGCAGGATTATCATCATATTGAAACATTAAAAAATGAAACACAATTAAATATAGAAATCTTAAACGTAAAGGATGAGTTCCTTTCAAAACTCGCTGGAAAAAGTGATCCTGAAGAAAAGCGAAAAACGATTGGGAAAACTTTTATTGAAGTTTTTGAAAAGAAAGTTCATGAATATGAAAGTGAAAGAGGAATTAAATTTGATTACCTATTACAGGGAACTCTTTACCCAGATGTTATCGAGTCTATTTCTCCGCATGAAGAAGATGGAAAGTCTGTAACAATTAAGTCTCACCATAATGTTGGAGGGCTTCCTGAGAGAATGAAGCTAAAGCTTCTTGAGCCTCTGAGATATCTTTTTAAAGATGAAGTAAGGCAAATGGGTGAGAAGTTAGGACTTGCCTATGAGTGGACACATCGTCATCCATTTCCTGGTCCAGGTATCGGAATTCGTGTGCTTGGGGAATTGACAGCAGAAAGAATTTTAAAAGTTCAACATAGTGATCAGATTTTATTTGAAGAGCTTACAAAAGCGAATCTCTATAATTCTACTTGGCAGGCACTGACTGTTCTTCTCCCAGTGAAAACAGTCGGAGTTAAAGGAGATGCAAGGGCCTATGAAGAGGTTATTTGTTTAAGAATGGTAAACTCATCAGATGGGATGACGGCTACTTGGACAGATATGCCACATGAGTTCTTGTCAAAAGTCTCTGCCCGCATTACAAATGAAGTTAAGGGAGTGACGAGAGTCGTTTACGATATTACCTCTAAGCCCCCTGGAACAATTGAGTGGGAGTAAAAAATGGACTTTATTAGACTTAAAGAAGATGTTTTCTTTGTACGCCTTGACCGTGGTGACAAGGTAAATGAAACTTTGAAGAACTTCTGTATTGAGCATGAGATTAAGTGTGCTCGTCTCCATGGTATCGGTGCTCTTCATAAAGTAGAGCTTGGTTATTATGATTATGATGCCGATCTTTATGATAGAAGACCTTTTGAAGGGGAGTATGAACTTCTTTCGATGGAAGGAAATGTCTCTTTAATGGAAGAGGATACTTTTGTTCACCTGCATGTTTCTATGAGTAATGAAAAGTTTGAGGCGATTGGTGGGCATCTCTTTGAAGCTGAAGTCGCAGTAACACTTGAATGTTTTATCGAAATTTATGATGCAGATTTTGTTCGTCTAAAGGGCCATAAGGAAAAGTTTCGTCCAATTTCATTCTGATGTAAGATTGGAGCTAGTTACTTCACTTCGGTGATATTTGCTTTTTCTTCAATTGCGATTACATCGAGAATATCAAGCGGGTGAAATTTTACGTTATAATCACTAGAAATTGCCAGTGCGACTTCGGGATTGAGCTCACGATTTGAACCACTGAGGTCGAATTCAATATGTGTGTTATTTTTGATGAGAGCTTGAAGGTTATTAACCACGAACTCAAGGTGCTCAAAGCCTTCTTTGTAAGGACTTCCTTCTTTAGGAGCAGGTAATTCCAGGCTCTTGATTACAAGTCCTTTATAATTAATAGGTGTGTGAAATTTAAAAATGGAAATTGGACGCCCTCTTACTATTGTCTCAGTAACAAGGGATGAAATTTTAAGAGCTTCTTCTTTAGCGATATAATACTTCTCTAAGGATGTAACACGATAGCAAATATGATCACATACTAGTGGAGTCGGTATTTTAATTGAGTTTAAAAACTCCAGAGTTGAATCTATAATATGATAATATTGTGAGTACATAAATGTTTTATATTCCAAATCAAATTGAATGACAAGAGAGTGTTTATGAAAGCTGTAGTGTGTGTGGTTGTTTTATTCCTATCTTTAGAAATATGGGCGCAAAGTGCAAAAGTGCTTCGATTACATGGAGATGTCTTTTTAAATGATGTACCAGTAACGGCCGGGAAAAAGTTAAGCGCGGGTGATGTATTGAATGCTAAGGGAAAGTCGAGTTTCTTTGTTGTCGAATATAATAATGGAACAAGGTTTATGCTAAAGCAGGGGATATTAAAAATTGTTTCTTTAGGTGAACTTGAAGATACTGTTGAGCTCAAAGAAGGAACAATATTCACGAAGGTGAAAAAGTCTCTGACTGGTAAGACTAATTTTTCTGTAAGAACTTCAAAAGCTTCGATGGGGGTTCGCGGTACGCAATTTTTTATTCAAGAGTTATCTGATGAGTCTTACTTATGTGTTTGTGAAGGATCTGTAGAAGTCAAAAAGAATCTTGGTTCAAAAGTATTAGTTGAAAAGGGTGAAGATATTCACATTAAAGAAGTTGGGGAGTTAATAAAGCTTCCCGCTACAGAGCAGATGATGACAATGGGAGAAGAGGTCTTCTCTACTTTTTAGATTATTGCGCGAAAAGATTTAGCTGGCTTAATTGAGATTCGTCTTTAGAGAAAACTGTTTTAATTTCATTTTCTAAAACTTCTCTTTTTTCAAAACCATTATCGTAAGTTTGAATAACATAAAAAGACATTTGTGCGTATTTTTTCTTTAGAAAAACCATGGCATCAGTAATGAGGTCTATATTATTTGCATCGTCATCACTCATTCCAAAGCGATGGTGATCGTTGTAACCATAAACCTCAATAGCTCTCTCGACTGATTCGATGATAGCTTTGTATTTGAGTTCTGGTACATTATAGTTATCGTTTGTAGCCCCAAGCTTCTTTCTTGTTTCTGGGTTTGAAACAGCATAAATTGTATGAAAGTTTGGAGTGTTTGGAAGGTGTCCCTCTTTTACGATAAGCTCGATACCTTCTTTTATTGTATCTTCTCTATGACCACGTGCTGTGATTATAGAGACTGGTCTATTATTATAAGTAGCGTGATAAAAGTGATTCCAGCTAGGAGCTTTCCACTGATGATCGTGACAATTTAAAGCATGCTGAATATCGCTGATAAATGATTGTCTCTTACCGGTAAGTCTCTGGGCGATTGAAAAATCTTGGTCTCTAAAATTTCTAAAAGAGCCCTTGTCATCGCAAAAATCCATATAGAAGTCTTTATAAACTCCTTCTTTTCCAATGATCTTATTGTTTTTTGCAAACTCGTGGCTTGAAAGAAGTTTTTCAGAACCTGTATCTTTATGAAAAATAACAATTGGCGTAGATAAGAAAACAACATTGTCGTCAAAATCAAAGAAATAAAAGCTCTTCCCACCGAGGTGGAAGTTACGGTCTTGTTCCTTCGCAAGAGGAAACTCGAACTCGAGCTGGGCCTTATTTTTAGGCAATTTTTTTGATTTAAATACCATAGTGGCAGCATCATAGCCCAATCTGTAAAAAAGGCAAGATAACCCCCTGTAATGCTTGTAAAAAATACATATTTAATAAAGAATTCTTGAGGTTTGACCGATTTGGTCAGGTATGAAAAAACTAATTCTTATAACATTTATGTCTCTGCTGGTTGCTTCTTGCGTATCTAGTAGAAAAACTAGAACAACGGCTTCATCGGCCGAAAAGGTACAGTCTATTCGAATTGAGAGACTTGCTAGGGAGCCTTTACTGGTTAGGCCTGAGAAGTAGCTTTTGATGGATCAGTGCTATTCTCTTTTTGTGCGCCTAATTTAAAGAGCATGATCGTCGTATCATCTCCTAAAAATTTATTTGGGTCTGAAGTCATTTGTGTGAATAGATTAGCAAGACGCGTTTGAAATAGGTCGGCGATCAAAACGTCGCTGATCTCATCTATCTTATGCGTTGTTAGCACACCATCTGTGAAGACTGATAAAAGATCACCGTCAGTGAATGGTATAACTTCGCTAAGTTCTAGCCACATCGGAGAGAAGCCAAGAGCATTAGAAATAATATTATCCGCAATATTACTTTGCTCTCGTGTTGTGACTCCGGCCTCTATTGCAAAGCCAAGAGGTGAGTGTTCAATTACTTTATGCTTTAGTTTTCCTCGACTTCCGAGGTGGAGTCCCATGGAGTCTCCACTATTAAAGAATCGTGCGCCACTTTCTGTAATTTGAATTGCGGAGAAAGTACTACCAGCTCCGATTTTTAAATTATTTATTTCAGCATTTGATTTTTCAATTGCATCGATGATGATATTTCTAAATTCTCTGTCATCATATTTCTTTAGTGTTGAAATATGCTCGTCAATAACTTTGCAGATGAGTTCACTTGCCTTCGCTCCGCCTTGGTGACCGCCCATTCCATCAGCGACAAAGAAGAATTTTAATTCACGATCTATTTCTAAGAAGCCATATGAGTCTTCATTTTGGTCGTGGCTTACTGAACGAAGAGAGTAGAGATGTAGCTCTCCATTAGAAAATGTAAGCTCTGACACTTTGTCGAGATTTTGATTGTTAAAAGTTTGAAGGTTGTATTTTAATCCCATTCTAAGTTCTCCAAGTAAACTTTCAGAGATGTGAGATTTCTAAATTTTTTGAGAATAAGATTCTTCTTTAGGCCAAGACAAATCTCTTTCACCATTGGAGGTTGTTTTGCATAATGCTTTCTGCCGCCAAGACACTCATGAAAGATTTTAATCAGATCGCAAAGATCGTCTTTAAAGTCTTTTACCTTTGGTGGACCGTAGTCAAACATATCAAGAACTTTAACATCATAGCCCAGGCCATAAGGCTTGATTAGGATATTTTTTGAGTGAAGATCTCCATGGTATTCTTTAGAACCGTGCATATCCATGATACCAAGGACTAGTTTATGAAGAAGAACCAGAGCGTTTAGCACATCCATTCTTTTCCCTTTTTGTCTCTTTAGGAACTCATGTAGTGTCTCACCTTCGATGAAGTCAGTGATGAGTAGAGTGATTTTCTCTCCATGGAATTGAATTGTCTCTTGATTAATATACTGGATTACGATTGGATAATTTCTAAGTTTATATAATTTCTTAGCATACAAACTTGCTGTCTTATTTTTGATATTACGTTGTGGGAGATAAAATTTGGCGGCCCTTAAAACATTGGTGCCGACTTCTTGAACTTTGTAGACTTCCCCTTCCCATCCAGAACCAATGCATTCAATTATTTCGTACTTGCTTGCGATGACTTTTCCGGCCGGAAAGTTAAATTCTTTAATATGTGTTTTGGCCATTTAATATGCTCCGAGATCTTTTGCTCTATATCGTAATATTAGCTAATTAAATTAGGGAAAGGAAAAGAAAAGCAGAGATTTTGCGACGAGTTATTAACTTAAGTAAAAATTGGATATTTTTTATATAAAAAACAAGTGGTTATGAACGAAATGACGCTTTCCGCATGGGATATAGAAACTGACATTTTGATTAAAATATAGGAAGATGAAATGCACACACACAACGTTTTTTAAGGATTATAAATGTCAGAACAAACTTCTTTTAGAGAAAGCCATCCAAACAGCTTTGTTCATCTTCACTTGCACACTCAATACTCTCTTTTAGATGGTGCAATTAGGTTAAAAGATTTAATCCCAAGAGCTCAAGAACTTGGTGTTCCGGCCATCGCACAAACAGATCATGGAAATATGTTTGGAGCGATTGATTTTTATAATCGTTGTCACGCAGCTGGAATAAAACCGATATTGGGTTCAGAAGTTTATTTTACTCCTGGCTCCCGTCACGATAGAAGTGCCGCAAAGAGAGCTAAGACTGTTGGCTCTCAGGATGCTGAGGAGTCTTCACGTCAAATTCACCACCTCATTCTTTTAGCAAAAAATAATACTGGTTATAAAAATTTATGTAAGCTTCTTTCTCGAGCTTATATGGAAGGGTTTTACTATAAGCCACGTACAGATATTGAACTTCTTCGAGAGTATTCAGAAGGACTGATTTGTACAACCGCATGTCTCAAAGGTGAGGTTGGTTATAACTTCTTCACTGGGCAAGATGAAAGAGCTGTTAGAGCAATTGAGAAGCTAAGTGAAATTTTTGGACCTGATGATTTCTATCTCGAGATTCAAGAAAATGGTATCCCTGAACAGAAAATTGTTAACGAAAAAGTAATTGATTTCGCTAGAAAAAATAATATTAAACTAGTGGCGACAAACGATGCTCACTATATGACTCCTGAAGATGCGACAGCGCAGGAAGTTCTTCTATGTATTCAGACAGGGAAGACATATGCTGACGAAAATCGAATGAGGATGACGACACAGGAGTTCTATTATAAGTCTCCTGAAGAAATGCGAGCTGCATTCCATTACTGTCCTGAGGCGTGTGATAATACTTTAGAAATCGCTGATAAATGTAATGTGACTTTGAAATGGACGGATGACACTGGTAAACAAATTTATCACCTTCCTGATTATCCAATTGATACAGGAGAGTCTCCTTCAGAATATTTTGCTCGAGTGGCAAAAGAAGGTCTTGAAGAAAGATTTGCTGGTCCACATTTTAGAAAGTTAGTTCAGCAAGATAATTGGGAAACTGAGCTTAAGCAACAGTACTATGACCGTCTTCAATATGAAGTAGATATGATTAATCAGATGGGCTTCCCTGGGTACTTTCTTATCGTTGCTGACTTCATTCAATGGTCTCTTCGAAATGGAATTCCTGTTGGACCTGGACGTGGTTCTGGGGCGGGGTCTTTGGCAGCATACTCGTTGAAAATTACGAATATTGATCCGCTTCCATATAATCTTCTCTTTGAAAGATTCATCAACCCTGAACGTATCTCGATGCCTGACTTCGATGTTGACTTCTGTCAAAGTGGTCGTCAAAGAGTTATCGAATATGTGACTCATAAATATGGTGAAGATAAAGTAGGACAGATCATTACTTTCGGAAAGCTTCAAGCTAAGGCCGTTGTAAAAGACGTTGCCCGTGTATTTGATCTTTCATTTGCTGAAGCAAATATGATTTCAAAATTAATTCCAGATGAGATAGGAATTAGTTTAGAAAAAGCAATTGATACGGAACCAAAACTTCAAGAGCTCATTGAAACAGATCAAAAAATTAAGCAGATCTTTACGATCGCAAGAAGGCTCGAAGGATTATACCGTCACGCAGGTATCCACGCTGCAGGCGTTGTTATTACAAATGAGCCGCTTGTTGAGTACTGTCCACTTTTTAAAGGTGCGAAGGGCGAAAAAGTTATACAGTTTGATAAAGACTTTGGAGAGATGATTGGTCTTGTTAAGTTTGACTTCCTCGGTCTTAAAACATTAACAGTTATTGATCACGCTCAAAAATTTGTAAGAAGAGATTGTGACGAAGTTTTTGATATTGAAAAGATTGATTACGAAGATAAGAAAGTTTTCGATTTCATTGGAGACGGACACACGACAGGAGTATTCCAGTTAGAATCTTCGGGGATGATTGACCTTTGTAAGAGAATTCAACCAGACTCTATTGATGATATTACCGCAATTAACGCTCTTTATAGACCAGGTCCGATGGGATCAGGGATGCATGATGAGTTTGTTGAAATCAAGCACGGTAGAAAGCCTGAGACTTATTTATTTGAAGAGTTGAGACCTATTTTAAAAGATACTTACGGAATTATTATTTACCAAGAGCAGGTAATGAATATTGCCCGTACAATTGCCGGTTACTCACTTGGACAAGCGGATATGCTTAGACGAGCGATGGGGAAAAAGAAAGCAAGTGAAATGGAAAAGCACAAGCAGATTTTCTTGGCCGGAGCGAAAGAGAGAAACTACGATCTTGAAAAGGCCGAGTATCTTTATGACCTTATGGCGAAGTTTGCTGAGTATGGTTTCAATAAGTCTCATGCGGTTGCTTATTCTTATATTTCGTATCAAACTGCATTTTTAAAGCACTACTATCCAGCACAATTCTTTGCAGGCCTATTAAGTACGGAACTTTCAAATACTGAAAAGATTACTATTTATATCAATGACGCCAAAAATTATGGCATCAGTGTTCTCGCTCCATGTGTTAACGAATCTCTTTGGTTATTCAACGTAGTTGAAGGAAATATTCGTTTTGGTATGGGAGCAATCAAAGGTGTTGGTGAAGCAGCTGTTGATGAGATGATACGTGAAAGAGAAGAAAATGGCCCATATACAGGGTTCGTTGATTTTTGCGAAAGAGTAAATCTTAAAAATATTAACAAGAGAGTTCTTGAAGCACTAATTAAAGTTGGTGCCTTCAAAGATTGTGAACAAAAGTTAAATCGTAAGACGATGCTTGAGAATATGGAGATGATTGTTTCTTATGCCAATAAGAAGCAAGAAGAAAAACTTCTAGGGCAAGTAAACCTCTTTGATATGGGTGGTGATGATGTTGCAGCAATGAATGGTGCTGACATGCTTGATATCCACCATGTTGATGACTTCGATGATAGAGAAAAACTTCTCTATGAAGCTGAGTTGATGGGTATTTATGTTTCTGGTCATCCTCTTGATCGTTATCAGGGAGTTATTGAGCAGATGGCATCAATGCCAATTTCACAAATTCAATCTTTCGATGGTCAAGGTAAGAGAGATATGATTCTTGCCGGAATGATCGTTGAGAAGAAAGATATTATGACCAAGAAAGGGGATCGCATGTGTTTTGCAACCCTTGAAGATTTAACAGGAAAGATTGAGTGTATTGTTTTCCCTAAGACTTATGCTGAGTTTGCAGAGTTCTTAAGTACAGATGAACCGATTATCTTGACTGGTCAAGTCAACCTTTCGGAGGAGCCTCGTAAGTTTTTTCCATCAAAAATTCAAAAACTTAAGGAAGAAGCTGAACAAAGGGTTACCTCAGTTCGAATTAATGTTAAAATGGATGGAGTAAATCTAAGTCGAATCGACAGATTGAAACAGATTTTATTAGGTTACCGTGGAAGTGTACCCCTTCACTTGGTTTTTGAAAATGAACTGGGTCGAGCGAGAATTCCATTAGGAGATAGCTTTCTTGTTAACCCTACGCCACAGATGGCCGCGAAGGTGAATGAGATTCTTGATGATAACGCAGTAAGATTTGTTGTCGATGGGAGACTAGAAGAAGTAGTTGTTAACCAATAAAATTAAATAATTCATCATCTAAGGAAGGATATGAAACGTATAGTTATACTTTTATTACTAGTATTAAATGTCTACGCAGCGAAGTCTCTTGAAGGAGAGGGGAAGTTCATTGCTCATGATAATGACTCTCTTGAATTTATCAAGAAGCAGTTACTTTCAGACGCATTCAAGAAAGTTATTGATAACGAACTAAAGGCTATGGGGCTTGATTATGTTACTTTCTGGCAAAACTACGAGCAAAAATTCAATGAGCATTTTAAAGAAATTGAAGAGACAGTGGAGCAGAAGTATACAGCTCCAGAGGGGCAATCTCTTTCTCGCCAAGAACTAGAAAAAAAGAGTGAAGAACTAAGAGATAAAAGACTTACTTCGAAAGCAAAGTTTGGTCGTCTTTCACGTGTTATCAAGTCTTATTCAATTACAAAAATGTCTAAGTCAGTTCGAGTACCGAATTCTCATTATATTAACATTACTGCACAAGTTGATAGAAAAGACTTAACAGATATCTACTACCGCTTTATTGGTGTTTCAAAATTTAGAGACCTGAAAAAAGTCTACCTCGATATTTCTTATAATCTTATTGATACAAATTGGCTTGAGTTAGGTGTTGAGACAGAGACAGATTTTACCAATGTTGTAGCAGACCATTGGAAAAAAAATTTAGAAGGTCAACTCAGTTCAGTTGTAACAAATGGAATTGAGATTGCTGATGATAGTCTGAAGGCGACAGTTAAAGAGAGACTCAAAAAGTCACGTCTTGTGCTCCTTGCAGAAAAGTCTTCTGGAATATCATCTAGTGATGATTTAGAAGATTCTCTCTATATTACAATTGAAGTTAATATTAGAAAGACAAATCTTGATGCTGAGCTTGGAAAGATTAGCTTAAACTTCCAAGGCGGCTTTGTTATCACAGACCTAAAAGATAATGGAGTTATTGCTCACTATGACTTTACGCCTGAAAAATCAGTGTTTGATACAACGGAACAACATAAATTAAATTCAAGTATTGCAAGTACTGTATACCGTCTTCCTTCTCTAAAGTTTTCACAGATTAGAAAGATTGTTGAAGAGAGTGTTAAGAACAATCAAATCATAGAGATCGTTCTTAAAAACACGAACACCATCAATGAGGCAATTTCTTTTGCTCAGAAATTAAAAGAGAAGGGCCTACTTCTTTATATGAATACAGATATCGCTGAAGCAGTAGGGAAGGATGTTAAAATTGAAGTAACTTTTTCTGGTGCACGTGCGAAGGCGATTGAAATTCTTGGAAAAATGGTTTCTGAAAAGTTATCTGATACAAGAATTGTTACTAAAGACAATATGCTTCCATTTGTTTTTAATATTGTAAGTCTAGACGGTGGTAATGGGTCTGAAGTAAAGGCCGAAAATTCATCTAACGGAAATTAATTATGCTAAAAAAAATTACATTTGTTTTATCACTTATCTTTCTTGCCTCATGCGCAACTGATGTTGTTGACAGGACAAACCACGGAAAGAGACCACTTTCAACACCTAAACAGTATTTTAATGGTGTAAAAAAGCGAATTGCTCTTGTTGGTTTCTTTAATGAATCTCCATATGGGGGAGAGGATTTAGCGATAACTGCAACCGAAGAGCTTAGAAGGGAATTATCGCGAGTAGGACAATTTATCATTGATAATCAGGCTTCTCGAATCTTTGGTTCTTCGAAAGAAATTTATGCTGGTGGTGGTGTAAAGTTAGTTCAGATGGCAAGAAGAGCAAAAGACTCTGGTCTTAACTTTGTTGTCTTTGGTCGAGTGATTGAGGCTCGTATTAGAGAGAAAACAGATGAGATTGGAGTCGTGAGACAGACGAAGGCATACACGGAGTCTAAAGTAGAAATTAGAATCTTTGATGTGAATGCTAATAAGGAAATTTTTACAGAAACAGTTAGAGGTTATGCTGATGATAGTAGTTTTAGATTCTTTGTAGCCGATCAAGAATCTAAACTAGAATATCGCCGTGACCTTCTTAGGTATGTTGTAAAGATTGCGGTCAGAAAATCAATTCCACAAATTGTTAATCTCGCCCAGAAACTTGAATGGGTCGGGAGAGTTGCAAAAATTATTGGTACAAAAATTTACATTAACGCTGGTCGCTCAGCAGGAGTTAATATTGGAGACATTCTTAAAGTTGTGACAGAGGGAGTCGAAATTTATGATCCTGAAACAGGGGCACTTATGGGCGTATCAAAAGGTGAAATCAAAGGAACTATAGAAATTATCGATTTTGTTGGTGGAGATGCTTCAATTGCTGTTCTTCATTCGGGAGGCTCAGTCGCGGAAGGTGACTTTGTTCAGTTGTACTAATGTATAAAATCTTAAAAAAGATTCTCTTTTCAATGGATGCAGAGGTTGCTCATGAAGCGATTATAAACCTCTGCCACTATTATCCACACTTTGCCGAATTTCTTGGGCGTAAGCATAAGGCGACAGATAATTTTAAATTGAGGGTAGGCTCAAATGACTGGACTTTTCCTGTTGGACTAGCTGCTGGTTTAGATAAGAACGGATCTTGTTACCCTTTCTTGTCACACCTTGGATTTGGAGCGGTTGAAGTGGGGACAGTTACTCCCTTAGCGCAGGCAGGAAATGAAAGGCCACGACTCTTTCGTATCGTAGAGGAGGAGTCCCTTAGAAACTCTATGGGGTTTAATAATCATGGCAGTGGCCAAATGATGGCGAGCCTTAAAAGACTTAACTTAAGACATGTTCCACTTGGGGTAAATATTGGCAAGAATAAGCAGACTCCTGATGATTTAGCATTTGAAGACTATGCTAAGCTTTTTGAATGCTTCAAAGATCTCTGCGATTATACTGTTATTAATGTTTCATCTCCCAATACTCCAGGTTTAAGGTCCCATCAAACCACTGAAGGACTAGAGCAAATTATAGGGGGACTCGGAGACTTCAAGGGCCATGACCTCTTCGTGAAAATTGCTCCAGATATTGATTCAGAGCAATTGAGAGAAATTTGTGAAGTTGCTAAGAAATATCAATTAACTGGAATTATCGCTACTAACACAACGGCCATGCCTGAAGTCGGTGCTGGTGGTGTTTCTGGAAAGATGCTTTTTGAAAAGTCGAAGCAAGTGAGGCTTAAATGTCTTGAATACCTTCGTGAAACACCTGAGGTTAATCTTATTGGGGTTGGGGGATTTTCAAGCTTTGAGCAAATGAAGGATTATTGGAAAGAAGGTGGACGTGCTATTCAGATTTATAGTTCCTTTATTTTTAAAGGGCCTCAAATGCTAAGAGAGCTTGAGGGCCAACTTGAAGCTGAGTTTGGCATCTATGATGTAAAAAACTTTGAAGAATATCTGCTAGCGATTAGGGATTAGAAATGGAAAATACTTTTTTTGATGAGTCCTTTTTAGAGAGACCTGTAAATCTTGATGAAGCGAAAAAAGAATTAATCAATCTAAAACAACGACTTGAAAAAGAAAAAGACTCTTTACGAATAATAGAAATAAATTTAGATATTGGTCGGGTTTCTCGAGTATTAAACCTTTTAGAAGATGCTGAAAATAGTCTTCTTTGTGCTCATGAAGAAGCGAAAAAGTATAAGTATGCAGATATTTTCTTTAGCTCTGCTAAAGAACTTGGCATTCTATATTGTATTCAAAAGCGTTATACTAAGAGTGATGATTATCTATCAAAGTGTGTGAAAATTTCTTCTAAAGCAAAACAGTATAAGGATCAATTGGCCAAGGTTTTTTTATATTTGGCCATCAGCAAGAAAGATCAAAGGCAGTCAAGCTACGCAACAGAATATACTCAAAACGCCATCGAACTCTCTATCGAAATGGGGAAGCTCGATTTACTCGAAGTATGTAAGAGGTTTCTTCACTCTATTTAATTACAGATCGTTTTGTATGTTATGGAAGCACCTTTGTTTTTTTTAAGGTTAACATTGAAAGCATTGATGATTTTATCGCTTTTTTCTGAGCAAATACTATCAAAAGCTTTTTTAGCTTCTTCTTTATCTATATCTAGATATTCGATTTTTTCGATAATTTCAATCTTGGTATATCCACTTGCATTCTTTAATTCACTATTTAGACTCGATAGAAAAGTATCCCGAAGGTACGGGTCTTGCTTTGTGACCTCATCAAGCATGGCATAGAAAGTTCCTTTAACCTCTTCTTGAATATTATTAGAAAAATTAAAAAGTTTTACGATATCAGCTTGCTCTTGATATCTATTGAGATAAAGCTTAAGTGCATTCTCTTGTACAAAATTATTTTGGCTTTTGAATATTGTTTCAAAATCAAGGTCATCAATATTATAGTCAAAAATATTGGACTCTGTAGAAACTAAGTAGAGAAGTTTTAAATTTCTAGCTAAAACCTTATCGGCAACAGTATTTTTAGGATCAAAATAGCCGTCTTTATCAGCGGACATAGAGCAAAAGTCTGTAAGGCAGTCAGTGATTTGTTTAATCAACTCTTTGGCGTTTGAATAGATTGAAGTGGGAGCTTGTTTTGCAAAGAATTCTTCTTCTGATTTAGAAAAATCGATTACTTCGTCAAAATATACTGATTCGGACATTTCTTTCTTTATTGAAGCCTTGAGACTTGTAATATCACTTTTATTCGGAGCTGGAGTGAGGTCGGGTTCTGCTAATTTTTTCGTTGTTTCAATTTTTTCTTCTTTAGAAGGTTGTTCAACAATCTCCTTATTATCTTTATTTTTTTGTAAGTAAATAATTGAACCAATTATTAAAATGATTACCAGAACTGATGTGATTTTCTTGTTCATATTACCGTCCATAATGGAAGTTTGTAACCTCCATTATGATCGGAATATTATTGCTTTTCAAGTGAAAGACTTAAGATTTTAATATAGCCTGTACTTTTGAGTGCGTTTTGCCATCAGCATTACCTTCGTTGAAATTATTGATAATTTCATCGATTGCATCTTTAACTTCTTTTGAAGTCTCAAATGAAATACTATCTGTGTATCCAACACTCTTCTTGTCTAGGAATCCGTTAACTTTTTCAAGATTGTTTTTGAAGTGAAAGTCTGGATGTCTTTTAATCATTTTGATTTCATTTTCAAGTTGTGTCACTTTCTCTTGATACTTTTGTTTCTTACTGCGACTTGAGACGAACCTAATTTTTCTCGTTAGTTTAGAAGATTCCTTCTCCAGCTCTGCCAGCTTATTAATATCATCGATACGACATGATTTTGATACCTGGCCTTGGTTGTACTTTCCTGACCATGTCGCGCGAATAAGCTTGTTTAGGTCTACTTTTCCGCCAGTCATAACACATGACATCGCCTTTTTAGAGTTTGTACTATCGTAATAGAGCTTTTTAAATCCAGCATGAATAAAATTTAATCCGTAATCAAATGTTTTATCAATTGATTCGTAGTACTTTTTACCAATGAAATTATCAAAGTGCCATCTCAGTGATAGTTGAACTGGACCTATATCTGTCCCATCTCCACCTCGGATAATTTGTCTAATAATTTGATCTTCTTTTACGTCGCTACATTCAACAATAAACGGATTTTCTCCGCCTTTAAGATATTTTTTGAAGTGCCTGTAGTTCGATGGACTTTCTGTATTGGCTATAGACTCTTTCTTTTCTTGCAACTTAATATGTGTATAGTCATCAACAAGAATATTTCTAAGCTTTTCGAAATTTTCAATGTCACTTTCTTTTAAGATTTCAAGCTGTCTTTTTTCTTCTTCACTAGCAAATTCAGACTCTAGATTTACCTGAACATTCTCAAAGATTTTCTTCTTTGTTTGTTGGAACATGATATCACCAGAATTGGCAGGTTCATAACAAAGTCCTTTCTCATCTTTTGTTTCACGGAAACTCATATAGAGACCTTCATGGAGAGGGAAGGTTAGAGAGAGCATCATAAAAGCATTATAAGCTTCATGATCACCATACTCGAGATACTTCTTTGCAATTTTATGGGCCGAAGTAATCAGTGACTTCATATATTCAGTTCCATAACTATTTCGTTCAGCTTCTGTATTTACCCAAATAGGAGCCTGTAGGTCGACATTTCTGTTAACCGTATAAAACATCTTATCCATCCACTTCACACGCGCAGGTGCTTCGCTTGCTTGCGCCATGTTTACAAGTAAAATTGTGGAAAGTATTGCCGATCTTAATGGTCTCATTTTCTTCTCCAAATAAAATGAATTTTTAGCAAAATACCTTAGTTTTTAACGCTTTGCATTAAAAACAGGGCTTCGTGTAATAAATACCTGACCTAAGTGCTCGTTTTTACTTTTATTTTTCTAAGATAGGTCGCTTAAATGTCGATATAGTGGGCATGAAGAAAATACTACTACCACTATTTGTAATGTTTATTTGTAATCAATCTTTTGCTCAGAATAAGACTCCTGACTATTGGAAATGTAATAACAAATCCGGTGGATCGTGGAATTTTGGTAGAGCACCTAGTGTCTGTGATGTTGATCAATTTATAGATCCCGGATATGTCAGTGCGGAGTACGGCCCTGCTATCTTTGATGATGCTAAAGAAGTTACAGAAGAGCGTGCTCGTTATATGTCAGAGGTTTACGGTCTTATCAAAGATACTGCCCGCTACTATATTGAATCTCGTAAACCAGATGTTAGTGAAGAAGAGGTTCAACAATTCATTCATGCTGCTTATGCGATTGGACATCAAGAAAGTTACTGGAGTCACTATAGAATACCGTCTAATAGAAGATACCAGTATATGAGAGGTGATTATGGGCATGGACATGGAATGTTTCAGGTCGATGATCGCTGGCACTTTACGGCAATCAATCAAGGCCGTGGTGCAAATTTAATTCTCAACATGATTTACTCTCTTGAGGAATACTACGATGCTTGGCAAAGAGCACCTTCTATGAGCTGTGTTAATGGTGAAGCAGATTGGAGGGCCAGAGCGAGAGCTGCTTATAGTGCTTACAATGGCGGAGCTTCAAGAATTTGTCGTTTCACGAATCCAAAAGATAAGTGGGCACGAAACGACGAGGGATTTAGATTAAAATACGATGATCGATCATGGGAGAGGTATGTTGATGACCTCGATCGTGAAGGTTATTTAAATATTGAGTGTGCTTTTAATGAAGGTGAAAACTGTAAAAAAGGTGAAAATAGTGTTCTTCCGCGTGAACATATTATTTATCGTTCTTCAAAATATGGGTCATGTGTTTATAAGAAAGATTCTGAAGAATTCTTTTGTTCGACAGCTAATGAATCTTGCTTGTTTACGAAGGTAAATGGAGCCGATTCAACATCATATGCTGTTGGTGTTTTTAAAGATATCTGGGATGAGTTTCAAGTTTCTGAAGTTAGTAAAGAGGGGATCTGTTCTGAGATTGATGGTCTTTATTCGAGAGGTGCAAAAGTTGAAGTTCTAAAGAATATTAATGTGAGAAAAACTCCTGCAGGTGAAAAAATTGGTGTTATTAATAGTGGCTCGGTTACTCAAGTCATTGGTCTTGATATCTCTCATCCAATTACCCAGGATCGCTACTATAAAATTGTGTTTGGAAAGAGTGTTGGTTACATCTTTGCTGGAAGTAAAAGCGATTATGCTGCCTGGGCCAAGATTTCTCAAAAAGCATTTTCTTATCAATTGTTTGCAACTGCTGGGCAATACGTTAAGGCAAGTGATGGACATAAGTCAGTTGATGATCAACAAGTTGAACTCGAAGAGGGGAAATCATATCTAGTACTAGATGTTCACATTGATGGAGAAGCGTTAGTTTATAAACTTGAAGCTGATGGGATTGAGGCAACATTCTATGCGGGGAATTTAGAAGCAGAAAATACGTCTGACTTCTTTACTCTATCTGAAAAGCCAAGTGACAGTAATGGGGATGATGATGAAGTTAAAGATCCTGTTCCTCCTGCTCAACCAAAAGTGAGATATGGACGTTTAAGTAAAAGTATTTGGTGGAAGAAGACTTACTCTTGTCCTGCAACGTCATGTTCGAAAGGACCAACATTTAAAGGTCCAAAACTAACAAGTAGTAAGCTTGAGATCAAAGAAGAGAAGTACGGTTGGTATAAAGCAACTCAAAAGGGTAAGACGGGTTGGATTCAATCGAAGTATGTTTATCTATTTAACTAGGGATATGAATGAATAAAGTAACGTATGGATTAGTTTTATTTTCCGCTGTTGTTGGATATATGTTTTTCTTTCCTGGTTCGAAGGAGTCAGTTGGTAGTCTTTTAGACTACAGAAATCCTTACTCTCGAAAACCAGCAAGTTTATCAGCTCCACAAGAAGTTGTCGAAACTGAAAGTGTCGATAAGACAAAACTTCAGATTAAACTCTCAAAGCTTTATACACTGAAGGACTGTTATACAAGTGATTGTGATATTGCAAGTAATGATGCCAGAGAGTATGAATTAACAATTGGTTCAAAACTCAAAAAAGAGCTTCTATCTTTTTATGAAGAAGTGCTAAAAAGTGGTAAAGTTTCGTCTGAAATTGAAGATGTTGCTTTAGAGTTTCTTGCAATAAATGATGGTCACGTTAAAGAAGCAGCCCTTCTTCTCCTAAGTACACAACCACCAACTCAAGTCGCACTAAATGGCATCATTGATAATGTTCTTGATTATCATGATCCAAATCTTATTGGTCTTGCTCTGATTGAGTTAGAAAAATACAAGAGTGAAGAATACAATCTGCAAATAAAAGAAAGCTTTGTGAGAAATTTCAGAGAGGGAAGCTTACTTGTAAAAGAAGCTCTCGCAAAAGGAATCTATAAGTTTGTTAACCATGAAAGTAGATCTCAATATGAGAATATTCTCAACAATCTTCCAAAAAATTCGAGAGTAAGGAAAAATCTAAAGGCTTCCTTGGAAAGATATGATTATCGCTCAAAACTATAATTCATAAGGTATAGCAGTGTCGACCTTAACTTCTTTGGGAGTCACACTGCATCGATATACCAGTATCTCAACACCAATCTCTTTTGCTTCTTTTAATAGTCTTGCATACTCTGGATCAATTTCCTTGGCAGGTTTAAACCTTGAAACATCCTCGCGTTGGATAATATAAAGCATGCAGGCTCGTTCTCCACCTTTAACAATTTCCATCAGTTCGTTTAGATGCTTTTGTCCACGTTCAGTTACTGCATCTGGAAATGTTGCAAGATCCGATTCACTCTTCATTGAAACATTCTTAACTTCAACGAAGCATCTATTAGTCATTTCTTCATTATCAGCTTGATCATAGAGCAGGATATCGATTCGACTTTTTCCAATTTTATATTCAGGTTTAAGCTTATCAAATCCCTGAAGCTCTTTTATTTTTCCATTCTCGATGGCTTCAATGGCCAGAGAATTTGTGACACTTGTATTTACTCCAATTAGAGATGAACCATTATTTGTGAGTTCAAGGCTGTATTTTAATTTTCTCTTAGGATTATCGTGAAAGCTAATAAGAGCGTTCCAGCCAGGTTCAAGACACGTCTTCATACTACCCGTGTTCGCAGTGTGAATAGTGATAACATCATCCTTCTTGTGTTCTAAATGATCCTGTTCGAGTATCGCATCAACTAAGAAACGTTTATACCTTTTTATCACTTTTACTTTAATCAGTTCATTTTCAAATTTCATATTCAAAGATTACTAAAAAACTCGGTGAATTTCTAGTAATCATCCTTAAAAATCAACCGATTAGTGTTAATATATAGGTTGTGGAGAATTAATTAATGTCAAAGATTTTGCTTATTTCAGATAATGAAGTTTTAAATTCACTCTATAGTGTGAATCTAAAAATCTATGCTGGGCTTGAGTGTGAGGTAAAAAATTCACTTGAGGAGATTGTAGATATCATTGAATCAGAAAGCTTTGACTACAAGATGGTTATATCTCTATGTATGATTGGGGATCAGGACACAGCATTGCTCGTGTATCACTATCTTGTTGAAAATGATCGTGAATCCATTCCATTAATTGTTATGGGAAAACAAAGTGAAGTTCCAACAGAGGTACAACAACTTGGGAACCTCTTTGATGTGAAGTCCCTGATTGGTGAGGTTGCGAGTAGTTTGAATATTACTGCCCAAGATATGGCAAGAAGGGAAGTTCCCGATTTCTATCCAATGCCAATACGCCTTTTCTTTCCTTTGAGAAATGCTCCCTGTAATACTTTTTATTCCGTAAGATCAGCTAATGGTGAAAATGAGTATCTCACAATCTTTCAGGAGAATGAGGGTATTTGGCCAAAGATTAGAAGTTATCTCGATGAAGGAGTCCATGTCCTCTATGTCGAAGCTAAGAATCGTTTTACTCTAGCAAAAATTGTTACGACTCAACTTATTGACGACATGAATGGACTTAGTGAGAGAAGTGAAACTAGTGAGAAACTTGATAAAGTAGAACTTGGAATTGAAACTGTTGCAGAACAGATATTCGATGGCGAGATGACAAAAGAGATCGTCAAACTTTCAACTCAATGTATGGAAACACTTTCAGAAGTCATGAATGAGCTTCCTGATTTAAAGGGACTTCTTCGTGATCTAACAAGTAATAAATCTGGATTCTTGTATAGTCATTCTGTTATTGCTGGTTTTGTGGCAACTCATATCCTTGATAATATCGAATGGGGTGGAGAGTCCCATAAAGAAAAATTAAAATTCGTTTTATTTTTCCACGATATGCACTTAGTAAGTGTTTATAAAAAATATCCTGATTTAATGTATGAGGAGAACTTGATATTTGATGCTCGACTTTCTGAGGAAGAAAAAGAAATTGTTATCTCTCATGCAAATGAAGCCGCAGATGCCATTAAGAGATTTCCAAAATGTCCAATGGGCGTTGATACAATTATCAGACAGCACCATGGTACAGCTAATGGACTAGGTTTTGCTACGACATACAAAGATGATATTTCACCTCTTGCTAAGGTTCTTATTATCGCGGAGGCATTTACTGAGGAGCTTCTTAAAAACCTACACAGTGGGAACAAAGTCGACATTCCTGTGATTGTGGATGAACTCTGTGAAAAATTTCCAAAGCATACCTATGTAAAGATTGCAAAAGAACTACTTAATCTTAAATTATAGTTCTTTGTAATGCTTGGATTGGTTCTTTGAAGTTTCCTTGATTATAAATAATCTTCACTTCTCTAAAAATATTTAGTAGGGCACCTTGCTCTTTTCCTGAATTACAAAGTTTCGTAATGAAATTATTGGCCAGGATAAAAGTACAAGAGTGAGCTGTCAGTTTATTTGTACTGAGCTTACTTGGAAAACCATCTCCCTTGGGTCTTTCATGATGTTGAGCGATAATAAAGTCAGCATCTGGGTAAGTGCTAAATTGCCTTGCTATCTCCGCTGCTTTTAACGGGTGATCCCTAAATTCTTGTTGCTCTGTCTCTGTGAACATTGGAAGACTTGGGTCTTCTAGACTTGTAATCTTTGATAGATCATCATTTTTTAACATCGAATCATAGAGTAGGGATGCTAGTCCTAGTTTCTTTCTGGAAGTTTCACTGGCCCATCCAAGTGCAGTTAGAATTGATTCAGAAAGATAAAGAGTCATAATCGCTTGCTCTGCTAAGTCTGCGTGAGCAGTAGGAAAGAATTGAATAATATTTTTGAACTTCTTATGCTCCAGGATAACGTCGCGAGTTGCCGCGATAACAGCATCACATAATTTTGTTAGAGTATCTGAGACACCAACAGTCTGAACGTACTGATGAATAATCAGGATAGAACGAATTTGATTCGAAATCGTTTTCTTTGCACCTAGTCTCTGACTTGATTCGAAAATAGTGAGAAGCTTTTCGATCCCGTCTTCGAGAAATTTAAGATATTCATTCTTTCTAAGATAGAGATATTTAATATTTTTTTTGGCGTAAGAGTTTATCTCACTGTGAACATATCGCTTATTTGCTGAAATTATCTTTATGTATTTTGTTGAAGTTAGCTCGAGGAAAACATCATATGGAACAGAGTCAAAAAGGTAGAAATTTCTAAGCTTCATCGGAAGTAGTTCTTCTTTATCAATCTCCTCGATAGACTTCTCAAACTCCTCGTTCTTGGCCCAGTCGATGGCCTTCTTGATTTTCTCTTTAAAGAGTGGAACTTCTATTGGTTTTAGAATGATGTGATTCATTTCACTTGTTTCATAGAGCTCTGGAGCAATTCGGTCATTGACGTGAACCTTGTCACCAATAAATACAACAGGTCTCTCTCCTGCTACAGAGAGGAGACTTTTTGTAATTTTTGATGGGTCTTCTTCTTTGAGGCCGGCCTCCATTAGAATTAGAGCGAAAGGTCCCTCGTAGCTAATATATTCCATCGCGTCAGCACCATCGATGACGCAAACTAGTTCTACTTTAGGAAAATGAGACGCAAAAAGATTACGAATAAAATTCCATTCTTCTTTATCATCACATACATATAAGGCTTTCATTGGCACTCCCGAGGGAATATTATCTATTCTAACTTGACCGAGGGCTAGAATTTAAGTTAAGTATCTGAAATATTATACATTCGAAATAGGATAATTGACCAGATGCCAACAAACTCTGCCTCATTCTCAACTAAAGATTTAATAAATAAAATCGTTGTAGCTACAAGAAATTGCAATGGTATTGAACGAGTTTTTCATGGAAGGGGTAATGTTTATAAGGGGTTTGAGCACCTGACAATCGATTTATACCCCCCTGTTTTGTATATCCGTTCATTTAAGCATGATATAAATTTAGAAGAAGTCTTTATTTCCTCCTTACTTTTGGAGCTTGAAGGACAAAAGATTGTTTATCACGACCGTGAGAAGCAACAGTTTGGTTTTCATAATATAGGTGTGGATGAAGCGTCTCACTTTACGTCCGAAGAGTTGGGTTTGAAGTATTTGATTAAGCTTGGAGAGAATCAGAATTTAGGATTTTTTCCTGACATGACTTTGATGAGAAAGTGGCTCTTTAAAAACAAAGATGTACTTAAGGGCAAAAAAGTTTTGAATCTGTTTAGTTACACATGCTCAATTTCGGTAGTAGCAAAAGCATGTGAGGCCTCTCAGGTTCACAATGTTGATTTGAGTAGCAGTTTTTTGAATTGGGGAAGAGAAAATCACCGTCTTAATTTTGAAAATATTGATGGGATATTTTTTCACAAGAAGGATATTTTGAAGTCACTTACATGGCTTTCAAAGAAAGGACCTTATTCTTTAGTTTTCTTCGATCCTCCTTCATTTCAAAAAGGTAGTTTTGATTATAAGAAAGATTATGTGAAGGTTTTAAGAAGAGCTGAGGACCTTGTCGAAGTGGGAGGGTACTTTGTCTCATGCTTAAATACACCTTTTGAAAGACACGATTTTATTTTAGATACTTTTAAAACCGTTAGTGAGTCATTTGAATTAGAAGAAGTTCTCTACTCACCAAATGAATTTGAAGAAGTTGATAAAGAAAATGGCGTTAAGATTTGTATTTTTAAACGAACCAAGTAGAGAAATATGTTAAATGCGCTTCTTGAAATTCAAAATTGCTTTAAGTCTTATAAGAATATTCATTCTGCCTTTGAGTCTTCTTGTAAGCATATGGGAGAATTTCTCGATGCACATCGGATTGTAATTTTTGATCGTCGATTCGATGAAGAACGTGATGAAGCTTATATTTCTTTCTATCATGAGTGGGCTGATGTTGGGCGACCTCTGCGATACTCAACAAATCAAGTACCGAGACGCTTATATCTCGATGACATTTACAAGGCATATAATCAAATTGCTGTAGAATCGTTCTTTGTTTTGTATCCAGACCGTCTTAATAAAAAAGTAGATCCTACATTAAGAGAATTTTATCGTGATTCAGATATTAAATCTGTCTTAATTCTACCAATTATTGTTCACAACGAAATTTGGGGAAGCTTTACTGTTCACGATTTAGATATTGAAAGAGACTTTGAAGCTGATGGAACAGTTCAAAGAGCAGTTTATTTAGCCGGAGAGATTAGCTCATTCATTGAAAGAGTACGTCAATATAACAAAAGGGTGCTTACTCAGCTCGATGATCACTCTTATAGAATGGAGTCACTGGGACGAATGGCCGCAAGTATTGCTCACGAAATTAATAATCCTATTTTCTTGATTGGTGGCTTTGCTACACGTATTGAACAAATTTTTGAAGAAGGTGATGTTGAGAAAAAAAGTGAAGAAGTTCTACGCTGTCTTGATCTCATCCAAAAAAGTTGTAAGAAGACTTCGAATATCATCGAAGGTCTAAGACTGATGTCGAGACCAACAAAGCGAGATGAGTTAGAGGTTTGTGATCTAAAAGATATTATCAATAGAACAGTTGATATCTCAAAAGAGCGATTACAATTTGATAAAATTGAAATAATTAAAGAGTTTAATGATGATCAAGAGTTCTTGGTTGAATGTAAGCCTGGCCAGCTGTCACAAGTACTTACTAACTTAGTTAACAATAGTTTCGATTCATTAATTGAAAAAGATATTAAACGTTGGATAAAGATTGAATGCACAAAAACAGACTCTTGTGTGAAGCTCTCCTTTACTGACGCAGGACAAAGACCAAGTGATGATATTATAAAAAATATGATCGAACCCTTTTATACAACTAAACCTCCAGGGAAGGGAACTGGCCTAGGTCTGAGCCTCTGTAAAGAGATCATAAAAAGATTTAATGGGAATTTTGATGTTGATAGGACTTCAGAGTTCATGAAGTTTGATATAGAATTACCACTAATAAGTTTTGATGAAGACGAATAAAAGAGGTTGGGCTTGAAAGATTTATTAGTTGGCATGCTTGATGTTGGATGTTTAAAAATATCTCCAAAAAAGCCATTCACCTATACTTCTGGACTCAAAGGGCCATTATATTGTGACAATCGTCTCATTCCATCCCACCCACATCTTAGAAAACTAGTCGCCAAAGGTTTCTCTGATTTAATAGATAAAAACCATTTAGAATATGACCATATTTCCGGTGTAGCAACCGCGGGAATTACTCATGCAGCTTTCTTAGCCGAATATAGAAATGAACCAATGTGTTACATTCGCAGCAAGCCTAAGGGACATGGCCTGTCAAAAATAGTTGAGGGTGATGTTAAAGAGAGTGCAAATCTACTTTTAGTTGAAGATCTTGTGAATCAGGGAGCTAGTCTTGAGGCTGTAATTCTCCAACTAAGGGAACATGGCTACAAAGTAAGCTCGGCGCTTAGCATTGTTGACTATCAAACTCCTAAAGCGCAGAAATTACTCAGGAATTTAAAAGTTGACCTTTTTTCTCTAATTAATTTTTCCGAGCTTGCCGAAATGGCATTAAGTGAAAAAATTGTTGATGAAGAGGGATATGATCTTTTGAAAAGCTGGCATGCAGACCCTGAGAATTGGGCCCTGTAAAATGCTGGTTAGACGCATCTCGCTCGACATTCTAACTATTTAGGTATAGATAATAGATGTCACTTAACAATCTATTGTTACTTTAACTCAAAAACATTGAGATAATTATATTATTTTGTATACGGAGGTTATATGTCTGATAACGCGAAACTCGAAATCAAAGGTAACACTTATGAGCTTCCAGTAATTACTGGTACAGAAGGTGAAACTGCGATCGATATTACAACACTGAGAGCGAAATCTGGTGTTATTACAATTGATAATGGGTTTATGAATACTGGTTCTTGTAAATCAGCGATTACTTTTCTTGATGGAGAAAAAGGAATCCTAAGATACCGTGGTTACCCAATTGAGCAACTTGCTGAGAGTTCTAACTTTGTTGAAACTTCATACTTACTATTTAATGGTGAGCTTCCAACTAAAGCTGAGCATGATGCATTCTACTCAAAGATCTCTAGTTTTTCTTCACTACCAAGTGGAGTAAAAAATATTCTTAATCAATTCCCTGCAACTGCTCACCCAATGGGTGTTCTTTCTGCAACGATCTCTGCACTAAGTGGATTCTACCCAGAATATTTAACAGCAGAAGCGACAGAAGAAATTAAGAATAAGTCGATTGCACAACTTATGGCACAAGTTAAAATCATCATGGCTAACTTCTATAGAAAAACTATTGGAAAGGATCCTGTTGATTCTAATCCAGCTCTAGGTTACTCAAAAGATTTCCTAAATATGATGTTTGATAAAGAAATTGATGATGAAGTTGCTCACGCACTTGATACTCTTCTAATCCTACACGCAGACCACGAGCAAAACTGTTCTACATCTACTGTAAGAGTTGTTGGTTCAAGTCATGCAAACGTATTCGCATCTATTTCTGGTGGTGTTGATGCTCTTTGGGGTCAATTACACGGTGGTGCTAATCAGGCCGTTCTTGAAATGCTTGACGAGATTAAGAATGATGGTGGTGACTATAAGAAATTTATCAACAAAGCAAAAGATAAAGATGATAGCTTCAGACTTATGGGATTTGGACATAGAGTTTATAAGAACTTTGATCCAAGAGCTAAGATCATTAAGAAAGCTTGTGATGTTGTTCTTGAAAAACTTAATGTTCAAGATCCACTTCTTGCAATTGCGAGAGGACTTGAAGAGGAAGCTCTTAAAGATGAGTACTTTGTACAAAGAAATCTATATCCAAACGTAGACTTCTATTCAGGGATTATCTATAAGGCGCTTGGAATTCCAACAAACATGTTTACAGCAATGTTCGTTCTTGGAAGACTTCCTGGTTGGTTATCTCAGTGGAAAGAACTAAGAGAAGATACAACTGGTAAAATTGCAAGACCTCGTCAAATTTACGTTGGTGAGAACGAAAGAAACTACAAAAAAATCTCAGACAGATAATTAAAACTAAGGGCCTCATTTGAGGCCCTTGTTCTTAGTGGTGACATGAAGGGCTTGTATGCTTAGTTATGATGTAATTAAAGATCACCTCATTGAAAAAATTTCAGAAAATGAGATTGTAAAAAATCTTAAGAAAATCTCTTTTACCTTCACTCAGGGGCGAGACAAAATCCAAAAGATTTATGAATCCCGTGCAATGGTTGCAAGTTATGCTTGCTTCTATCTGCCAACAAATGCTCAGAAAATGAATTTCTTCTTAGAACGTGTTTCTGAAAATATTCTCGCTGAAATTAAAGAAAGTATTGTCGTTGAGCTTGGAACAGGGCCTGGAACATATCTACTTGCCTTGATGGATACACTTGGTCCTGAACTCACTACTTTTTTTGGAATTGATCACAATCCTTTAATGTTGGAACAGGCCCAAAAGCTGCAACAGGAGCTATTTCCTACAGCTGATGCTTATTGGAGAGAGGATATTCCAAGTCTACCTAAAGATAAGAAGGTTACTCTTATTTTTGGAAACTCATTAAATGAGATGGGATCAGCTTTAGCTTTTAGGTTGATAGATAGAATTAATCCTACAAGCATTATATTTATTGAGCCTGGAACCAAGCAATCATTCCATGAGACATCAAAACTTAGAACGATACTGATCAAGGAAAAATTCAATATCATTTATCCATGTCAAAGTAGTGATGAGTGTCCAATAATAAAGAATAAGCTTGATGATTGGTGTCACCAGGTAGTTAGGACATCGCTTGACCCATCAACTCTTCGTCTATCACAGCTTGTCAGTCTTGATCGCACTGTGATGCCTGCAATTATTCATTTCTATAGCAGGGAAGTTGTACGAGAGGATCAGTCAGGATTGATAATGCGTCTTTTAAAAAGTGTTAAACATGCATTCTTCTGGGAAGTTTGTACTCTTGTTGATGGAGAGTTGAGACTACAGGAAATAGAAGTTCCTAAGAAACTTTTTACTAAGAGTGAACTGAAGGCACTTTCTAAAATGAGTACAGGGTTTAATATAGAATTTAGTGTTGATAAAGTTTTAGGTGATGGAACAATTAGGGCCGGTAAAGTTGTTTTAAAATAATTCTCCTCATATGTCTTTCGACTATTCGACCCTCTCAAGCTCGCATCCGCTTCGCTTGTCAGGGTTGCTCGGTATCAATTAGCTTCCTGCTGAGACTCAACGTCGGCTTCGGCTCCTGCCTCCCGCCGACATACCGTCCATCCTGGACATAAAAAAAGGGACTGAAATCAGTCCCTTCATTATAAGATATTGATTGAAATAACTTAAATAAATTATTTCTTCCCAAGACTTGCGTAGCTTGTACCAAATTTCTTTCTAAATTTATCAATTCTTCCTTCTGTATCAAGGATTTTAGTTTTCCCTGTGAAGAATGGGTGAGAAGCACTAGAAATATCAAGTTTTACTAGTGGATACTCTTTACCTTGGTAAGTTGCAGTTAAATCTGTAGCGATTGTTGATCTTGTTACAATTTCAAAGTCAGAAGAAACGTCTTGGAAAAGAACTTCTCTGTACTCTGGGTGGATACCTTTTTTCATTTTTATACCTCTTGTCTTGGCATTGACAGTTACAATGCTTCATTATTTAAAATTTAAGTCCATGCAATTTCGCTGATTTTGAGCGAAAAGTCAAGGATTAATGGGCCTCACAGCTTGAACAGCCACCCTCTTTCTGGGTTGGATCCATGAAAGTCCAGTGCCCATAAGTCGTATTCATAAATAAAATTGCTTCATCAAGGGCCTTGAAGTCTTTTTGGAAAACTTCCTTTTCTTCAAGATCGAGAACCGTGGCACTGTAAACAAACTCAATGTCGTCCCCTTTAGGTACCCCTGTGAAGGAGATAAGGGCCTTGAAAAACTCGCTGTTGTAGTAGCTAAAGTTCCAATTGGTTAATGACATGTTATTTGTGCTGTTCATAGTGAAATTTTTATCAGTTTAGGCTTGCCATGGCAAATGAATTCAGTTAGATTTGTTAATCTCAAACAGAGTAAGAATTTTAGTTAGCAAATATAATATTTTAAATTGGAGGATGTTGTGGCTAAAGGACCAAGAGTTGTAATCACGTTAGAGTGTACAGAAGCTAGAAAAATTGGGAAAACACCATCTCGTTACACTACGACTAAGAACAAAAAAACAAACCCTGAAAGACTTGAAATTAAGAAGTACAACCCATTCTTAAGAAAACATACAATTCACAAAGAAATTAAGTAATTTAGTTTTTTTCTGAATATTTCAGATTTGAGTGACCTCTCTTTCTAGGAGAGGTTTTTTTTCGTCTTTTCAGTAAGTTATCCACATAATATTACTCAACAATTTCTTTCGTTTGCCGATGCGTATTAGGTAATATAAATCCGTTCTCGAGGATTAGACTTGGCTTTAAATATACTAATTGTTGACCCTGATGATGAATGGCTACAATCAGCCTCATCATTCTTTAAAGAGCAGTTTTATACTGTTAAGGTCGTCAATAATGGTAAGGATGCCCAGTTGGCATTGTACAATGAGAAGTACTTTGCTGTTCTCCTAAATTATTCTGTAAAGAATCATGCTGGTGGGCAAGTTTTAAAGTTTATTCGAACAAATCATCCTTCACAGAAAGTCATACTTATTTTTGAAAATGAAGACCTCTGCGGTGGCCAAGAGGGGATTGATAAATTTAAAAAGATGGGGGCAAGTGAAATTGCCATTAAGCCATTTGAAATGAGTCATCTTTCAGTTTTGCTTGAGGGGCATCAGTCTCTTGGAGATATGATGACATCACTTCCTAAGAAGGAAGGTGTTTCAGCTGAAGTTGAAGTGACAACTCAGGATGAGGAATTCACCTCTATTAGAATCGATGAGTTCTATTCTTCGCAAGCAGTTCTTTTTGATGTTTATGTAAAACTTGCAAGTGGACGTTATGTTAAAATTCTTCATGCTGGCGATACATTTTCAAAAGAAAGAATTGATAAGTATAAAAATGAAAAGGGCGTAGAGTTTCTATATTTCCACAAGAAAGATAGAAGAAAGTATATTCAGTTTAATAATTTTATCGCGAAAAAGTTGATTAATACAAAGAATGTAGGTGGTAATACTAGATTTAATCAGCTTAAGAATGTTGCAGATAAGTATATTGAAGAAGTTCATACGCAAGGGATGAAGCCACAGGTCATCGATCAAGGTAAAGAGATTGTAAGTAATATCTATTCTTTTGTTGAAAAACAAGCCGATCTCCATAAGATCTTAAAAGACTTTGAAGCATTTGATCCTAAAGCATACGAGCATAGTTTTATGGTTTCGGTATTTGCTACTGCGATCATTAAGCAGTTTGAGTGGCAATCTCAGATAACGATCGAATCAACAGCTTTAGCATGCCTATTTCACGATATTGGTAAGATGAAACTTCCAAAAGAAATTTATGACCTAAGGCCAGTTGAAATGGATGATGCTCAAATGGAGATCTATAAGAAGCATCCAGAATATGGCGTTGAGATGGTTGATAATAATCGAATGATTACCAATTCGGTAAAGCAGATAATATTGCAACATCACGAAGCTTATAATGGAACAGGTTTTCCGTATGGAATTAAATCGAGTAAGATTCTAACTCTTGCGAATATTGTATGTTGCGCAGATGACTTTGTTCACATTATGATCGATGAGGATTTACCTCCACCGCAAGCGCTCAAAAAGATGCTAATGGATCGAGAGCAAGTTGCCCGTTACAATTCAATGATTGTAGAAAATTTTATTAAAGTTTTTGTAGATCCCGCAAAAATTCTAAATAGTGATACAAAAAAAGTGTCTTAATAGATTAGTTTCTTAATGGAAGTCCCCTTGTATTGATTTGACCTCTTGTAAAATAACTTCATAAAGTCTTTATTCACAAGGAAAGGGTGTTTTCTATTTGATGCTCTAATAATGAAATTTTGCTTCTTTTCAATTTTTACGTTCGGAAGAGTATTCACAAAGTATGAAATTTCATAAGTATTAGTTTCATTTTTTGTGGTTTCAATTACAATTTTGAAAAACGGAACAGATAGGATCTTGTCAAGTTCTGCTGTTAGTTCATCATCTGTTTTATCTAAAATTATATGTGACTTCATTGAGATAAGTTCATTAAGGTATTCGCCAACTTTCTCCTCGTCTAGTGCCATTGAACCCGAAACCCAGTTTGTGCCGTCTGCAGATCTCTCCATGGCTAATGCAGCACTTGTTTGGCGCTGAGGATAGATCTTTATGCTCTTAACTTGATTCCAGTTAAAATTAAAGATCTGTGAGTCAATGATTGAAGAGAGCTCTATCTTTTCAAATGACATCTTTAGAACATTGATATGATAAATCGCATTGTCGCCAGAGACACTTAAATAAGTTGAATTATCAATAGGGTTAACAAGACCAAACGAGAGGGTTTTAAGTTCATCATTTTTATCTTTGATTGTTAGGGTTGAGATTGGATTATCTAAAGAGAAGTTTGCTAAGTTGATCTGGTCCTTTGGGTAGATTCTTTTTATCTTGATATCTTCGAGAGTCTCAAGAATTTTATTAACGATTTCAAGATTTGCATCAATAACCCTAGGCTTACTTAGTATCCAGTTATTGCCTTCTGCTTTATTTAAAGAGAATTCATCTATCGTTGTTTTAATTTTGATTTGCGTGATGCTTTCAACATCACTTTTAGAGAAAAGAAATTGTAACTTATTTAGCTCCTTACTTGAAAGGATAGGAGCTTGAAAGAATTCGCTGATAAGAGCACCAATTACAATGAAGGTTGCAAAAATTGAAATCAGTAGGGTAGATGTACTTTTCTTCGTTAATGTTGTCATGAGAAGATTTTACTTCTTAATCATCGAGATCGTCAAAGATATCGAAGTCATCTCCACCTGAAGATTTTTCTTCTTTGGTTTCTTCTTTGGCCGCAACAACGGTCTCAACGTCAGGCTCAATAGATCTTGTGAACTCACGGAGGATTGTTCGTTCACCTTCTTTTAAATAGGTAAACTTTATTCCGACGCGGTAAGATAATCTATTCTTAGAGATAATACGACTCTTCATATTGTAAGTACGACAAAATGTAACATCGGCGTTCATAACAAAACGTCTCGGTACTAAAAAGTCGAGGACTATGGATTGGCCAGTTAAGAATGGTTTACTGGAAAAAAAGTACATCTGATCCATATAGATCTCAGAAAGAATTGCCTTTCCAACAGAAATTTTTTCTTCTGGTATTGAAGGAATACGTTGCTTAACAACATTTCGTCCTTCATTACTCTCAAGACCAACTTCAAGGGCCACGACATTGTCTGGTAAAGCTTCTGCTTCTTGAGTTGCTGCTTGGTCACCAAGCATTTCTCTTGCCATTGCATCTGCGTCACTCTCTTCTTGATTAGCCTCTTCAGAGGGTGTTTCTTCTTCGCTTGTTTCGGCTTCACCTTTTTCTGCTGCTTCGGCCTCTGCAATAGCTCTTGCCATTTCATCTTCACCAAAATCATCGAGTTCTGAAGCGTCTTTAACTCCTGCACTGTCATCCTGGTGAAGAGAAGAGATGCTTCCTTTGGACTTGTATTCTTTCATCAAGTCTTCTAGTGGTGGGCGTTCTTGACCTTCTGATATACGTTCCTTAATAACGGCTTCAAGCTCGTCTCTAAGGGTCCATATTCGAAGTGAGATTTTTTTTATCAGAACTGGGTCTGAACTATTTCCGTATATCATTCTAACATTTTCTCACAAATACCTTCAAATGGGGCTTTGGAAAATATTACCTATGACGCTTTGTCTAAATGAAAGTTAGACTTAATTATAATCTTACATGAATGTCTATCTTTTTTATTTTCCATACTAAAGAGAGAAGTATCACATCACACAATGATTAGGAGGATCTATGATGTTAAGAAAAGCTCTGGGACTTGGTCTCGCTGTAGCAAGTACAATGGCAGTAGCAGGAAGTGCTGAACATGTACCAGGTGAGTTAATTGTAAAGTTAAAATCAAATGCTAACAAAAGTGCTTTCAATGCACTGGCATCAAATGGAGTGAATGTTCAAAGAACAATCGAGACATCTGGTGGAGAGTTATTCGTTGTAAAGTTTGATGAGTCTCAAAAAGGTGGAATTGAGTCAGTTCAAAATATGGTACAAGCAATGGAAGAAGTTGAGTATGCAGAGCCAAACTTCATTTATAGAATCGTTAAGCCAATCAAAGAAAAAGATCTAATTTCTGAAATTTTAGATATCGAGCCACAAGGTGTTTATTATACGCCAGCTGATCCAAAGTTTTCTCAACTATGGGGTCTTAATAACACAGGTTCAAATGCTCCGGCAGGTGACCGTGGTGTAGCAGGTGCTGACGTTGGTGCAATGAAGGCATGGGAAATTACTCAAGGTTCTAGAGCTGTAAGAGTTGCAGTTATTGATACGGGTATTGATTATAATCACCCAGACTTAGCTGACCAAATGTGGACAAACGAAGCGGAGTTAAATGGTCAACCAGGTGTTGATGATGATGGCAACGGATATATCGATGATATTCACGGTTATGACTTTGCAAATAATGATGGAGACCCAAAAGATGGTCACTCTCACGGTACACACTGTGCGGGAACAATCGGAGCATCTCATAACGCAATTGGTGTTGCTGGTGTAATGAGTGAAGTTGAATTTGTTGCTGTTAAATTCTTAACTGATGCTGGTTCAGGGACAACTGAAGGCGCGATTAAGTCTATTGATTACGCAACAAAAATGGGTGTTGATATTATGTCAAACTCTTGGGGTGGAGGCGGAAGGTCTGAAGCTCTTAAGGAAGCAATCGAAAGAGCAAACGCTGCAGGTATCGTATTTACTGCTGCTGCAGGTAACTCTTCAACTGATAATGATGCAAGACCACACTACCCATCAAACTATGAAGTTGATAACGTAATTTCTGTTGCGGCAACAACTGCAGCTGATGAGCTAGCTTCATTTTCTTGTTTTGGTAGAAGAACAGTTCATATTGGAGCTCCAGGACACAAGATCCTTTCTACTGTAAAAAATGGTGGATATGAGTCTTACTCAGGAACTTCAATGGCCACTCCACACGTAACAGGTGTTGTTGGTCTTTTAATTGCTAATGAAGGTAGATTAAATCCACTAGAAGTTAGGGAGAGAGTAATGAGAACATCTGATCCAGTTGCAGCTCTTAGAGGTAAAACAATCAACGGTGGTAGAATTAACGCTTTCAATCTTCTTACGAATACAATTCCAGACAGACAAGAACCAGATCCATCAAAATGGGAATCAGTATCTGTAGACGTTTGGGAAACTAGTCACCCATATGCAGACAATGCAAACGAAGTTAGAACTTTCAAGGTAGAGGGTGCAAAATTCATCAGATTAAACGTATCTAAATTTGAACTTGAAGATAGATATGATTACCTAGAAGTAAGAGACGCTCAAGGTAACCTTGTTGAAAAAATTAGTGGAAAAGGTGAAAACCACGAAGGTTTCTATGCAGCAGGTGATTCAATCACTGTTACATTTATTTCTGACAGATCAGTTAATAAGTGGGGATTTGAGATCTCTGATGTTAGCGTTCAGTACTAATTACAAAGACATGCTTAAATAGGAAAAGCCCACTTTATAGTGGGCTTTTTTTATATCTTAATTTCTTTTTAAACTTGAGTTTAAATTAGTTCCAAAGGTGCTTATATTTTCTTAAGAACTTTGAAAGAGATCCAACTTTATCAAGTGTTCTAATTGCACTTGTAGAAAGTCTTAGCTTAATTGTTTGTCCAGTTTCTGGATCAAAAACTCTCTTCGTTTGAAGATTTGGTTTTTGAGTCATTTTAGTTTTATTGTTTGCGTGAGAAACTTTATTCCCAACAAGTCTTCTTTTTCCAGTCAAGTCACATACACGGCTCATAACTACTTCCTTATATTAATCAATTTATTAGATTTTTTATCTATATAGGTTGAAGAATATATACAATTGTTAGCAAAAGGGCAAGAGATTTCTTCAATCTTCTGAATTCAGATAGTTACCTTAAATTTCAATAATTTGCATTCTTTTTTTGACAGTATTTTAAAATCAATGCTCTAATAACCAAACTTTTTAGTCAGACAAAATAACTATTTTAAAGGAAGAGCATGAAATTTCTTTTTTCTTTGTTTATCTCATTAAATATTTTTGCCGCAGTCGATCCTGCAGAGCTACTACTTTCTTCGTTTAGGTCACAATGCCCAAACGTTGTCTCGTTTTCTTCTTCAGCTACTTTATTACTGAATAATTATAAGAGTGTGTTACTTGAGCTCAAAGAGAGAGAGAAGTGTTATGGTTCAACAACTTCACTAACGAGTTTGGCTAATTTTGAAAAATCATATACACAGTTTGAATTGTATCGTCAGGCAAAGCTTGAGAAACAAACAAAAGAAAGACTAGTTGCGGATTATACTTTTTATTTAGCTCAGAACCAAATTAACCTGAGTGCTGAAGATATTGCTTTCTTGAAGGAAGAAATTTTCTCTAACCAGGCCGCAATTGTTGCAATGGATTCTGAAATCGTACGTTTTGAGTCAATGGGCCAGGGCTTTGAACAAGGAAGCCAGGCATTTTTAAATTCTTTTAATGAACTTCTCTCGTCTGTTGACGGTTCTAACCAGTGTTTATCTAAGACAGATAGCCTTTATGGAACACTACTTGGAAATGGTTTATCAATCGCGAGTCTTTTTACTTCTCCGGCAAGTTCATTATATCTATCGATGTCAGGCTCTGTTGTAAAATCTGTTTCTAACTATATTAATGATGCAAAATATACCTCTCTTCTAAATGAAGCAGATAGTATTCTTTGGCCAGAGGCTATTCGTTGTGTTTCTGAAGCAATGACTAAAAATTATTGTGGTGCCCTTCAAACACAGAATCTATTCAATGATTATGTTTCAGATGAAAATGATGAAGACAGAGTTATTTTTGAAGGTGTGGATCTTTTAAACTACTATATTAAAGGTCTTGATGAATGGCTTATTCAAGTTTTTGCGGGGTCTCCAATCACTTCGCAAGGCGATCTTACAGACAGGGAAAAGCCGATTCTCCAAGCAGAGCTTCTTGGTCGTATAGTTCGTTATATGCAAGGATATAAGACAATTAAGGATGGTGAGCTAGATACCCTTAATGAGCCAAATTTAACATCAAACGCTGTCTATGGATCAATTGTTGGTCTTTCATATATAATGAAGAACCCATCGACTTTAAATCCAACAACCTCTGAAGGTGGTTGTTATTCATCAGATTGTCACAGTGATGTACAAAATCCAATTTTTACAGCTCGAACGCAGACCGATTTACTTTTCCAGCTTTATGGATTTAATGAAATTCCAAGTGAATGTACAGTTGATGGTGTGCAAACAGCATGTCCAAGTCTTAAAACTTATCTGGATCAGAAGGGAATAAAACTTAATCGTCAAAATTGGCAAACAGCATATGCTAATGCTCAAACAATTGTTGCTGCAACACTTGATCAGGTAAATGTTCTTAGAGCAAGAACTGTATCATTTGATCCTGTTGGTTTATTTGTTTTGGCCAATAGAAACTTCAGCAATAAGCCAAACGCGCTTCAAGGTCTTGACGCTATTTATGATAATGGGCAAAGGGTTATTTCATATCTTAAAGAAATTGCGTGTGAGGATGAACCAGAGTTTTGTGAGGATAACGCTCCGACATGGATGAATTCATACTCTCTTCAGATTGAAGATGTTCAAGAGACAATCAAACTCACTGAAATGGTGATCGGATTGGTTAAAGAGGCTTCAAATCCAAGACCGATTTCTTCAGTGGATCTTCCTGAGAAATGTAATAAATCCCGTGATCAGGATATTTTTATTGTTATTGATTCAGCAAGAAAAGAGAAGGCCTTCGTTTTATCGACTTGTATCACTGATATCCTAGAGCTTGCAGAACGTGGCAATGACATTTATTTCTCAAAAATTCGCAGCATGGTTTCAATGGAACTCGAGGCGAAGCTTAAAAGAGGAGAACTTTCTTCTCGAGTAGAAGATGTTCTGCGGGCGACTCGTGATGACCTGATTGAAAGATTAACCACAGGTCTTTCGCAGTCTTCAAATGTTTCGATTGGACAGGTTTTAACTGGTCTTGATTCAAGTAAAGATATTACAAGAAAGACGATGAGCTCACTTCGTGATGTTTTTGAAAAACAAATTATTAAGTCAGTTAATGATAAGAATAATTCTAGCCGTGTAAAAACTGAACTTTGTTTTAGAGTTCT
Organism: Bacteriovorax sp. Seq25_V; assembly: GCF_000447795.1. Taxonomy (NCBI): domain Bacteria; kingdom Pseudomonadati; phylum Bdellovibrionota; class Bacteriovoracia; order Bacteriovoracales; family Bacteriovoracaceae; genus Bacteriovorax; species Bacteriovorax sp. Seq25_V. Next base: position 164,803 of record NZ_AUNI01000011.1, read on the forward strand.
TCCACTTGTTGATAGATCAAAGGAGTCGAATAAATTTCTTCATGAAATCTATGACACATGTAAGTCAGAAGTCCTGACAGAAGTGAAGGGAACAAATAAACTCGTTTGGTCTGATTTTGTAAAGAGAGGGAAGAAATTCTTAAAAGCTTATGAGTATAAGCTTACTAAATCACAAGATGAGATGATTTGTGCTTTAGATTACTTCTTTATTGAAAATAAGTTATCTCGAGAAAGAAAGAAGCAGCAACGTCGCCATAGAAAAGAGTTAATTGAAAATGCAAAAATCTATTAGAAATATTGCACTTCTTATTCTTCTCGTCGCGGTAGGGTATTCATTTTATGCTTACTTTCACCGCGAGGTTCGGCCAAACTCACTTCGAAAGTTTTATAAGCAACAAGATGTTAGCAAGATTATAAAAGTTGAAGTTAATACTGGTGTTGAAGAAAAAAAGACCGATGAAGTGCAGAGGGCCCAGATCAATAATGATAAAGGAATGACTGAAGAAAAGGTTGCGGATATTTTAAAGGGGTCATTTGAGTCTTTGAAAAATGCAGATCGTGAATGTAAGAACACTACGGAAAAACTTTTAAAAGATCAGGACATAATTGATCCACGAGCGGGTCTTTTTAAATCGAACGAAGAAGTTATTTCGGTGCTGTCTGATGTATTAGGCAAAATTACTGGTAGGGCCTCTGTTTCGAGTGTTATGGCCATGATGATTGATGTTTATTCTGAAGTTGATTCAATTTCTACTGAAACATTTTTTAATAACCTTAATGGACTGATGATTTGTCGTAAGAATAGACTTCCAATTTTTTTAGATACTGTTGTTGAAGCTTTTGATGAAAAGAGATTTAATGAATCTGAAGTTGAAATTATTAGATCGACTTTAATTAAAACAAGTGAGCTTGCTTTGCAAACTGATCGCCTCAGCGACAATTTATTATATAGCTTGAATCTTATTCGCGTAGCAGCTTCATTATCAAAAGATTCGAAACTTAGGGATGCGTTGTTGTCTGAACTTGATGGTGTTTATGGGAGAATAGCACAGTTTGAAGATAATTTTTATGACTTTGGAAATGATAAGAGTATTCGAAACCCAGTCAGCAAGCTTGATGAGTACACTAAAGAGCTAGACTATATTGCTGAAGAGGTAAGCGGAATTACGAAAAAGTACTTTCCTGAATATCAAAATTAAACTCAATCTTCCATACACAGATATGTTGTTTTATCAATAGATCCTTGTTTAAGACAGAGGTCTCTTATTTTATACATTATCCACATTCGAATAGGACGAGGGTATTTAATCTTTCCATCTTGTCCCTTTGTGAGCTCAGAATAAAAGTACTCACTGTTTGGATAATTCATCTTAACTTGATTGAAGACATCCTTCGTAAACCGAACAACCCCAATTGAGATATACTCTAACTGGTTAAGAGGGATAACTTCGCTAATGCTTTTGATAAGCACTTCATACTCTTCAATAATTCCCTCTGTGTAAATAATCGGATCAAGATGAATACCAATTGGATGTCCTAAATTATAGAGTCTTTTTATCGCCAGAAGTCGAGCTTTAAGCCTTGGTGTTTTTAGGTCGTGATCCTTTATTCGAGAATCAGGCGATAAGGAGAAAGAGGTAATCATATTTGGTATTGGAGTGAGTTTTTCGATTTCCTTCGTGTTTACTGATTTTGTACGTAGCTCAACAAAGGCATTGGGGTATTTCACAAAGAGATCATAGTAGTCGCTAAGTTCCTTTGTCACATGGGAAAGCGCAAGTGTGTCAGAGAACTCGCCAGCATGGAACCAGATTTCTTTGGTCGATTTTTTTTGATGAGCGAGGATTGTCGCTTCGATTTCTGCAACTATGTCTTGATGATTGACGAAGAAAACAAGATCTGGCGAATCGAAGTAGCCTTGAAGATAGCAGTAAGTACATTCATAGATACAGTTATAGGCATGAATATAGTAGTAATGTGGGGCACCACTGACTCCATAGGCATCAGGGGCCTCTTTTACAAGACTTCCTTTCTTCTTTGCGATAAAAAGATTGAGATTCTCTCTCTTCTCAAGATATGGCTTTTTGTATTTCCCAAAGTAGTCGGTGTAGTTATCAATTTCGATAACCTCAGCTTTCTTGAAGTAATCTGTAATTCTTCTCGCATAATCATCTTGAATAAGTTCTTTCTCAATGAATATTTTTCCTATCATAAGCTAAAATTTTCCTTCAAAGATCTCGTTGAGTTTAGCCCAGTTAAATTTTTCGAGGCGATTCATTTTGATTTGAAAGTCTTCTTTGGAGCTTATTTGTGCTGAAAGGTTAAGGCCTGGTCTCTCAAGGGATTCATCAAACTTGATAACCATATCTTGAGTGTTAATTTCTCTTTTAAGATCTTCTAATGCTTTATTAATTTTATACTTTAGAGGATAAAGTTTTCTTTTTAGGGAGTCCTCGAGTTCTTTTGCTCGCATCTTAGGGAGTAAGTCCTGGGACTTTATCTCTTCGACTTTTATATCTTGAAGTAGAGTATCTTCTGTTAAGTTTGGATACTTGTTTAGAAGTGAATCTATAAGATTTGTGATTGATCTTTTCAAGGAGACTGTGAAGTAGAAGTTTTTATCTTCAAATACTTTATAATTTGAAGAGAGTAGTTCTTCACTGCTGTCTTTGAAGTGTGTCAGGTAATGATGAAAAAGCTTATCGCTATAGTCTTCAGCATTCTCTTTGATATATTCACAGATTGCAGCTTCTTTAATATGATCTGAGACAAGTTTGATTGACCTAATCGATCTCCCAAAATCTTTTGCTACCTTGCAAAGGGCCCATAGCTCACGGTCAACAAGTGGTGCAATATTGTTTAGCTCTCCTGCTTTCGAAGTTGTGAGAACTCTTTCTTTCGCAGTAATACAATTTGTTGAGCTTTTACTTAGAGATGAGCAGGGAAAGGACTTAAACTCATCCTCACAGTATACATGTGCTACTTCGTGAATCGAACCTAGCTCTATTGATGGTGTCAGAGCTCCACATATCCCAATATTTATAATTTCTTCCACGCTGGTTAAGAGACCAAGGGCAAAAGATAGTTTGCTCATTGAATCGAAAATTCCTTCCCCGACAATCAGTAGAGACTCATTTTCGCCAATATATAGCTCATTCAACCTCGGATGAGATTTTAGTGGTATATTTTTCAGGAAAATTTGCGCTTCACCACGATGGGCAAAAACTAGAAGCTTCATGGGCGATACCTTAACGATTGCTAATAACTTTGTTATCATCTATATAATTTAATTGATTTTAAGTCCACTTTTGGAGGTCCCTTTGGAAACCCTTTTATCAAAATTCTCAAAAATACCAATAAGTTTTGGCGGAGCGAGTATCTCAGGTGAAGGTGCTGGGTACGGATTTGGGGATATTTCTGAAAGTGAAGCGATTAAGCTTCTTCACTACGCTCAAGAACGCGGAATTCAAATCTATGATACTGCTCCAATTTATGGCTTTGGTGAGTCTGAAAAACGAATAGGAAAGGCCTTTAAAAAGAGAAGGGATGAAGTCTTTATTGTGTCAAAATCTGGTGTGACGTGGGCCAAGAATAAGCGTGTGGATATGAGCAATGACCCGAAGGTGACAGAGTCGATGCTCATTCAATCTCTAAGAGATCTCGATAGTGACTATATTGATCTTTATATGGTTCACTGGCCAGATGCGAGAGTCGATATTAGAAGACCTATGGAGGTTCTGGCAAAAGCACAGGCTCAAGGAAAGATTAAACATATTGGCCTATGCAATACAAATAAAGAAGACTTCATATTGGCCAGTGAGGTTGCTAAGATTGAGACTATACAGTCTCAATTAAACTTCTTTGAAAGGGAGAGTGTTGATTCAATACTTCCTATTTGCAAAGAATTTAGTGCAAGTTTTATGAGTTGGGGGACTCTGGATAAGGGAATTCTTACCGGGCGTGTGACCAGGGATCGTAAGTTTGATCGCGATGATTGTCGTTCTTGGGCACCTTGGTGGAAGCAGATGGATAAGGAGTCTAAGTTTAAGAAGATGGATATAATCACTCCGATTCTTAGGGAAAAAGAGCATACACCTCTTGAACTTGCGATAAGTTACAATCTTTCTCTAAAGGAAGTAACGACTGTGCTTTGCGGGGCAAGAAATGCCAATCAGCTTGATGGTCTTCTTGATGCTCTTGAAAAACGTGTTGATCCAGTGCTGATTGAAGAATTATCAAAAATTTAGGAATAATTTACTTGGTGATAATTTTATTATTGTTAGAATGTTTACAAGCTTAAAGCGTGGGTGTATCTAGCCCTCGTCTTTAAATTAAGAGGTAAGACATGAAGACTATACTTTTATCAATGCTAGTAACACCAATGATCTTTGCAGCTCCTGCTGTTATACCTGAAGTAAAGAAGATTCAGGTTAGTGGAAAGACTTTTGTAAGTATCAAGAACCCAACATCAAACCTAATTTTTTGTCATGTTAAGACTAAGTCAGAATCACCGGTTGAAAGAGAAATTGCGAGTGCAAAATATCTTGAACTCTCGGGGTATGAAGTAACGACGGTTGCCTATGAGTCTAATGATGGGCACACATTTGTAAGTGATGTGAAGGTTTCTTGTCAAAATAGATAATTAGTCGAGAAGGTTTAGGTGGCCCATTTTAATTGGGCGCCTATCTCCCAAGAAATATAATTCCCCTGATTTTAAATTTAGAGAATGTTTTTCTCTGCGATCAAAATCTTTACTTAATTGAAAAGTGATTAGATATTTTTCTATCTGTATTGCTACATTATTTTCTCCTACTAGGAGAAGGTCCTTGTTGACTCCTTTTTGTGTCTTCGTGTGGAGTACTTTCTGGCCATCAGTTAATTCAATTTTGATATTTCCTTTAAAGTAGTGACCGGTATGAGTAAGATCCATTTCCATCTTTACTGCATAAACAGGGTAGCGATCGGAATAGACATTCTTATCGACAATAAAATTGTATTGTCCATTGTCGATATATATAGGCCTAACTAGCGTGTAGCTCTTTTTAAGCTCTGAAAATAGAGTATTTAAATTTAAAGAAAATGGAGGAGGGGGAGTTTCTACTTCGGGCATTGCTGGAACTGCAAGTTCAACTTGTTTCATCGATGCCTTCATCGCTTCTTGTTTAGATGCCTCTAGTTTTTGAGTGAGATTTACTATTTGTTTTCCTAGGTCCTCATATTCTGATTTCTCAAGAATAACGATAGCGTTTCTTTCTTGAAGGCTTAGTCCCATATTAGCAAGTAAGAGTAAGAACACTTTCGAGAGATCAGCATCTGGTGCTTGAAGTTTTTGGCGTATAGATTCAGTAAACTCTGAATTCGTATCTACCATTGGTGTTTTTGAAAATAAGTTCTTTCCTAGGATTAGACCGAGTGCGAAGACAATAACTGTAATTGAAGCTTTCTTTAACATTTGTGGTTTACATTAACTTGTTTGAGTCAGGATCAATGATAACTTCATCCTTAATACCAAGCTCCATTGTTTTTTGATAGAAAATCTCAAGGGATCTTTCCCATGGAGAATTCTCTATTTTATTATCAAGGAAATCAATGAGGTGCGGAAGGAGTTGCTCACAGTAATCTTCTGAACTTTCTCTTGGAAGAAGGGATGGAAGGTGATCAATCGCCGTGATTAGAAGTTCACCGTTGTAATCCATATTAAGGATTGGCATATCCATTGTTGTAATCTGATTATAAATTGGAAGTGGATTACAAGGACCTGTTGGGTCACAAGCAACATCACTTATAACTTTTAAATTTCTTTCACCCTTTAAAATTTCTGCATTTAAAAATGGGGGTCTCGGTTTCTTTGCAAGAGCACAGTTGATAAGAATATCAAAATCTATAATCTCTGGAATTGGGCCAATTCCTTTAGTGTCTTTCGTACTCCAACAAACAGGCTCAATGCCAATTGAGCGCAGAAGCTTAACTGCTCCTGTACCACAGCGACCTTTTGCTCCAATAATGAGAACTCGAGGCTTCATATTCAGTTCATCAAAATGTGAGAGAACTTCTGTGATTAATGCCTGGCTATTTGGCCATTCTTCTAATGGCGCTTTGTCATTATAGTGAAGTCCTTTCTGATTAAAACTCCATGTGTTTACAGCAAGCGCCGCTCCAACAAATCCGGCCCAAACACCAAAAGCAGAAATACGCTTTCCGTCTTCATAAGTTAGGTACTCAAGATCGTATAATTTTCCCTCGCCTTGGATAAAACGAGTAAGCATTTTTGTTGATCCCTCTTGGCCTTTGTAAACGTGAGCAAAGTGGATATGGCGATGAATAAGAGGAAAATCTTGATCTTCTAGTTCTTTCAGACCCACAATGATGGCGCCCTTTGGCGCGTCAGTGATCCAAGAATTAGGCTTAACGATTTTGAGTCCGAGACGCTTAAACTCTTCGTCTGTATAGATTCTATTTGGAGATGATTCGACAATAACCTCGTGACCAAGCATTGCGAGAGTACGACAGGCCTCTGGTGTGAGAGCTGATCTTCTCTCAAATGGTTTCGTTTCGTGTCTTAGCCAAACAGTTTTTCCCAAAATAGACTCCTCATCGTATTTAAAATTAAATACCAAATATTTATATAGCCCAATTCATGGGGTTGTACATCATTTTTTGAAATATTTTCAAGAAATTAACAATATAATTACCTGAAATTATTAAAAAGGTACAGAAAGATAAATTTGGTGAATGGCCGATACCCACATATCATCTTGTGGATTGTTGTAGGGAGTCTTCAAGCCGTAGAAGAATTTGAAGTGCTTGAAGGTCGCACCGAAGCGATAGCTTAGAAAGTCTGTATCAATTTTAAAGAGCATGCGCAGTGGAGATTCTTTAGTGAATTTCATCTTAAAGCCTGCATAGAGACCATCAAAAACAGAGTACTTTTGGCGATGGAAGATTCCATAGATTGCTTCTAGTTTGACGAGATTAAGTTCATAAGTCTTTGAGTAATTAAAGTGAAAGAGAGGAGCATTACCGATCTTATTATCGACTTCACTTCCTGCATCTAGTACTCGTAGGTCTTTTACCTCAAAATGAAACTTTTCTGTCTGTGTTTGCTTTGTGACTCCGAAATCGAGGACATAATCTTTTTGAACTTTTTTAATATCATCAAGAGAGATGAGATCATTATCTGTCGCAACGGCTGTGGCATTCTTTGTCACATCAAGGTCTGAACGTTCACTCATATAGATTGATGTCTTAAAAATATATTCAGGATTATGTCTCGATCTAATCAAAGAGCTTAGTCCATAATTCATTTCTTTCTGTAGATAGACTTTGGCTTCCGGTGCAAGGGCATTGAGTTGGTTGTTGATGGAGATCGATGTTCCAACGGAGAAGTTTCCAAAGAGGCTTGGTAAAATATCGTAATTCGACAGCCGGATATAAGGGAGTGGAACTCCTAGTTCGATATATGCCTGGAGAAATTTCTCTGTATTAACATTCTTTCCTAAGATTTTATTTGTTTCTGTTATTTGATCAGACTCAGAGCTCTGATCAGTAGAAGTAGAAATATCTCCAATTAAGTCTTTTAGTCCTGAAGAAACGTTGAGGTCAAGTTCAAAGAAGGATTGGTGAGATGGTGAAAGAAGTTCTCTGTCGATGATTGAGCGGTCTTTTAGCAAACGAAAGCGATTGAGCTCACTTCTAATATTCTTGATGGCAAAGCAATTTAGTGATAACACTAATAAGATAAAGTATTTCATCTAAGTATTATAAATTTAATCGGAATCCCTGTGAAGAAAAAATTTGTTGTTTACACAAGCCTAAGCTTACAGTCATATGAAGAGTATGGAATCGGCATTCCAATGCGCAATGACCGAGTGACAATTCCTTTTGAGAATGCGAAGGCAAAATATCAAATTGAAGAAACGGCAAAGGATAGTTATCAGCACTTGACGCTTGATGATTTGTCGCTTTGTCATACTCCTGAATATCTTGATCTCGTCAGAAATAATCCTGATCAGGTTGTGTTAAAAACTTATGAATTGATTAAAGCGGATGGAAGTTATAATCGCTACGATCCAAATAGCGCCAAAAAACCTCTCTCTGAGTTTATCGATAAGGCCATGCTCCATGTAAATGGAACCTATGAAGCTTGTCAGAGAGCTTTAACAAATAAGTTCTGTTATCATTTGGGCGGTGGAATGCACCATGCGATGAGTTTTACTCCTGGTGGTTTTTGTATGTTCAACGACATGGTTTTAACAATCAGAAAGATGCAAAAAGAAGGAATCATCAAGAAGGCGATGATTATTGATATGGATGCTCACAAAGGTGATGGCACTGCTGAAGTGAGTTTTGGTGATGATTCTATTAAGACTTTCTCAATCCATATGAAAAATGGCTGGCCACTTGATGGGGACAAAGACTCAAAGAGTTTTACACCAAGTGATTTGGACGTAGGTGTTCTTCTAGAAGATGACTACCTGTCAATTTTCAAAGAAAAGGTTGTTGAATTTCAAAATATAACTGGGGACGTTGATCTTTGTATTGTTGTTCATGGGGCAGATGTTTACGAGCATGATGAACTTGAAAGTGCTAATCAGATCAAATTAACTTTAGAAGAAGTGAAGGAGAGAGATTCTTTTATCTTTAATTTTCTTCGTGAAAAAAATATCCCTCAGGCCTGGGTGATGGCCGGAGGGTATGGAAAAAGAACTCACGAGGTCTTTTGGCAATTCCTCGATTATTCTTTAAGTGAGCTCGATTAGAGCTCTTCGTGGGCCATGATTCTCTTCATTGGCCTAAAGTAAGTTCTTGGTGTGTAGTCAAGAAGATCAGATACTCTTGTCATATAAATACAAGCATACTTTTCTACTTGGTCCGCAAAACGAGATTCTTCCTGTCCTGCACGCATCATCTCTCCCCAGTACGGATTGTAGAATTCACGGTATTTATCGAGTAGATCAGAAATCTGAGTATTCACACGGTCAATTTCTGCGTAAACCTTATTGATATCATCCTTATTATAATTTTCTGGATCTTCGTGTTTTAAAATTTCAATCATATTAAGATTTCTTTCTAATTCTTCTTTTGAAACCATAAGCTTATCAATTTCTTGTTGAACTGATTTTGATTTCTTATTGGCCTCAAGCTCTTCTTCAAGTGGTTCAAGAACAAGCGCTGTTCTCCAGTTAAATGTTTTCTTGAGTGATAGAACGTCACCAAAAATATGGTCACCAACGTAGAGAATCTCTTCTCCATCAAGCCCTAAGTCATCTTGCAGTTTTCCGGCCCAACCACCTTGGAAGATACCTTCAGTGATTTTGCCTTCAGCGTTGCTCATTAATCCTGTTTCTGGATCGATATTTAAGAACATATTCTTTGAAGTAAAGAAGCGAGGTTTTCCCGCAAGGCAAACTACGATTTCAAAAAGATCTTTCCAATCTTCACCTTCTTCTAGAAAAGGATTAATTGTGTATTCCATTAGCTTCTTCGTCCACCACCATTCAGAGTTCGTGATAACCATTAGTTTTTTTCCAAAACGCTTAAACCTTTCAAGAAGTTTTACGATATTTGGGTCTTGAACGATGAAGTCTTCAATATGAGCAACAGCGTATTCTTTGAGAGAACCATCAGAGTGAGCAACGTCAATAGCTTCTTTGATATCATCTGCAAGTTTTGCGTAGTCTGGAAGATCCATTCCCTTGTCTTTGAGGTCAACAAGTTGAGCGTACATAATCCCGTTAGAAACTGAGAAATTTGTATCCATTGACTGAAAGTTTGGAGAACGAAGATCGATAACTTTATTCTTATACAGCTCGTGCTGCTCTTTAAATGGGATTGGCTCAAGACCATGATGAGCAATTTTCACTTTCCCAAAACGCGATACTTGAAGAAGATTACCCTTAGGCTTGTCGATAACAAGACCTTGAATAACAAGTTGGAAATCAAATTTAAGATCTGTAATTTCTTGTGGGTAGTTTTTAAGTTCCACAAGTTTTTGTAGTACAAGGCCATGAACAAACTTTTCAAATGCTTCTGACTTGTAACGAACAAGTGTGTAATCCATATCGAAACCAATGGCCTTAATTTTTTTCATATTTAATGTTCTATTCACATAGACTGGCATATTTCCTCACTTTTTTATTTTTTTCTCCCCGGTAATCAATAATAGGGGGGACCTACTAGTATATATAGAATGATTTTAAAGTGTAAAGTCTTATAATTGCGTTAGAGTTCGATTAAATCTAGATATTCGGTCATTTTTAAGTTATGAACAGGTCATCAACTTATTAGGGGTGTCATATATGAGAAAGATCGTTCTACTTACTACTTTATTTGTTTGTCAGTTTGTCTCTGCTCTTGATTTCAAGGTCTTTGGCCCGTGTCAAGATGAGCCGTTACTTCATGAGAAAGTCGAATATGTACTACCTGTCAGTGTAGGCCAGTTAACTGTGGATATTTTTGACAAAAATGAAGTGCCTTATATTGGTGCAACTGCATATATGCAATCAATCTTCAATACACCATTTGGACTTGATGCGATGGAAGTTATATCTGATACGTATATGAGAAGTCATGGTTGGGTTTTTTCAGTCAATGGTAATGTACCAGATGTTTACCCACATGAAGTAATAGTATCAAATAGTGATAGTGTTATTTGGTACTACGGTTATGTTGTTTACGATACGGGTGTTTGGGCAACAGAATATCTTTATACGAATACTCTTAAGCCAGAGCAATTTTGCCAATAATATCTTGTCATTGAAGAAATAACTGAGTATCTTTTTACTAGTCTTTAATGACAAATTCTCAGGGCCTTTAGCTCAGCTGGGAGAGCGCTTCGCTGGCAGCGAAGAGGTCAGCGGTTCGATCCCGCTAAGGTCCACCAAAATAAAAAAGGAAACTAAGTGTTTCCTTTTTTATTTTAGATCGATCTTTAATGATGTGAGAATTGCTTCAGGTGGTTAACGAGCACTAACTCAGTCACTATCCGATTAGTTGGACATACAGTTTTTTAATTCTACGGTAGAAAAAATTTCTTTGAATTCAGCAATGCCCTCAGTGAATTTGCCTGACTGATCCTTGCTTAATACGATGGTTGTTAAAGAATCTGCTCCCTGTTTTGGACAATATATCGATACTTGCTTAAAACCTGCACTTATTCCTTTTGCTTCACATTCTGAAAAGGAGAGGTTCACGTTGACTGGATTTTTAGAGTCATCTACTAATATCTCTACAAGTTTTGTGGTAATTTCAGCTGATTCTTGGTTGGGAAATTTAATCATGATTGTGCCAATAAGTTTATTGTCATTCCAGAAGTAGCCTTCTGCATCGCATGTGATTCTCTCAAGCGCAAAAATTGAAAATGAGCTCATCATCAGTAACCCAAAAATTAATATCTTCATAAATACCTCGACCTAAAATTCAATATTCAACCCCTAAATGGGTCAGAATTGTTTGCCTTCTTATACAATGATTTGGGGCCATAGTTCATTTTTTTGAAATTCTTACAGAGCATGTAAACTTTTCGATGACCTAACAATCCTACACCTTAGCGAAGTATCCAAGGCAATAATCTTATGCATATCTTTTTTGTCGTTATTTTATGAGAAATATTCGGCCATAATCATTTTAAAGAATGTTTTAGTTGTTTTTTTGTATGCATAACAGTCTTCGATCAGAATGCGATGAACAACAAGGCCACAAAAATGCATGTCAATCATTCGACAGACCTCATCGAGTCGAGATTTTGATATCTTGATGTTAAATTTTTTGGCATATACGTTTGCCCATTCTTCAATTGAATTATTGAGCCATTCTTGTAGTAGCCCTTTGTATTTGTCATCACATGAGGTATTGCTAATAAAGTAGAGGAGGGAGCTATAAAGTACTTTTTGCTCTTGAAAGTCATCAAAAGCAAAATCAATAAGTACTGAGTGAAAGTGGTTGATGTCTTTGAACTCTAGCTCTGAAAAGGCCATCGTCAGTTCGCTCGTGATATTCTTAGCTACTGTGAAAAAAATTTCATCAATACTTTCAAAATGGTGATAAATTCCACCTTTAGAAATACCCGTCTCTTCAACGAGCCTTGCTGTGGTCAGAGACTTGTGTCCTTCATTTGTGAGAATTTTTGTCGCTATTGTAATAATCTTTTCTTTTGTATCCATTTTTAAACTTTATAACCGACCATTCGGTCTGTAAAGGGGTAGGTTAAAACAATGTTAAAAGCTAATCTGATCAAATCTAGTACGGGAGGTTATTGTTGTTTTTATCTAGATAATTTCGCTATTCAAATATTATGTTGGTTGTTACTTTTATCATGAATTGACTAAATAATTTACACTTCAATTATTTAACTTCTTGAAATCTCGACCTCTTTTTTGGTTCTGTTTTTGCAAAGAATTGAGAAATATCTTGGAGGAAAATACTCATGAAACCTATAATTGTCATTTTTATGTTTTTTATGGCGATCAACACATATGCTCTTGTTGGTGATGAGACATGTGTAGAATGGTCCCTAATAAATAAAGTCACGAGGTTTCCTGAGCACACTCCAGATAAATCTTTTACAAATGTATGGAACTGTTCAACACCAAGCGGTACAGGTCATAGAAGATTTTATGAATGTAACCGTATAGAAAAAAAGTGTATTTCCTGGTCGCCAAGTCCTTCAGAGCATCAAGCAGAAATTATTGCTAAATCTATCTCAGATAGAATTATATCTCAATTAAAAGAAACGAATCTTGAAGCACAAAATAACTATGCGAAAGATACATATTCACTGATTGAAACGTATACGAATACTATGTCTGAATTTCTATCAAACGTGTTATCTACATTAAAAGATAAACAAAAAAATGAGGAAAGATAATATGAAGTCGATAGTTTTTTTGTTCTTATTATCTTTTAATTGTTTTGCACTTGTTGGTGATGAAGTTTGTCATGAATATGCAATATTAAAGACTCAAGCTCTATGCTTTAATAATTGTGCTGAAGTTCCATACCAAAAAGAGATCTGTATAAAGTGGGGGGGGAGTCCTAGTCAGGTAAAGTCCCAACTCATTGCAAATAAAATTAATCAAAAACTTGAAAGCTCTTTGAAAGAAGTTAACACTAAGTCTCATAGAGAAATTATGAAAAAAGTCAATCAGGCTCTAACCAAATTAGATTCGACGAACTCAGATTTTGTAAATGGATTTAATGCAATACTGGAATCAAAGGAATAAAGATGAAATTTTATCCTTACTTGCTATCTCTAACTTTAACACTCAATTCATTCGCATCTTTAGAGAAGTCCAGCCTGTTTATTGATGGAAAGGGACATAGTGATCAAGTAAAGATTATTATTGGTGAAGAATTAAAGTATAGCTATCCGCTGAATGTTGTGAATCAACTACTTAGTGAAGGGGAGAAAGAAGCATTCGATAAGATTGCAACAGATAGTGATGTATTCGATTTTTATGGCCTAAATTCTTTAGAGGCAGAAAAACCTGTAGAGAAAAATTATCATAATTTTTTAAAAACCTATAGCTCATATGATCAACAATTAGAAAATTATTCTAACGCAAATATCTCTCAAGGTCTTAATCGTGCTTTTAAAGGTGGTGTTGTTGTTTTAACTACTGTTGCTGCTGCCGGAGCAACTGTTGGCTCGATGGGGGTGTTGACTCCTGTCGCGGTAGCTGCTGCTGGTTATGTCGCAACAGAGATGTCTGATCAGTTTTATGAAAATGCGCAAAAGGCTACTAAGGAAGAAATGATTAACCAGCTTGGTGCTGTTTTAAAAACAGTTGTAGATGAAGAAGCTCTGTATTTGTTGGCCGATCTTACCCCTGATAGCTTAAGAGAAATAGATGAAAGATTTCAATTACAAGATTATCTTAATACTTTGAAGGTGTGTGATAATTGTGATCCTCAAAAAGAGGCGCATCTTAGAAATGCTATGGTTACTAATTTGTCCAATATCGTAAAAGGTAACACAAAAGACTTAATGCAATTAAAGCAATCGATTAATAACCTAAGTGATAATGTTGAGGAAAATAAAGAGAATATCGTCGCAATTGGTAATCGTCTTAATAGCTTTGGGAAAGGATTAGAGAGTTTTGGTCGAAATCTAGTAAATCTTCAGGAAGAGATGGGTGTTGGTCAGCGAGAAATTAATAATAAACTGAGTAAAATGACTGGCGCCATAGAAGAGAATACGAAATCAATTGGTCAAAACAAAAAGCTTATTTTAGAAAATCAAAAAGATCTAAAATTTGTTAAAGACTTTATGTTCAGCCAAATGTCTCCGGCACAAAAATTAATGGCCTTAAAAAGTGGGGCCTATGGTAATAATATGCTGGAGGATAAGAAGGAGCTACTACTTAAGCAATTAAAGTTTCAAACAGATGTAGGAGACTTTTTGAACGGTGCTCGTCAAATTAGTCAAATAGCATCAAATCTAGGGATCAATCTTGGTAAATTTGATAATGCAATAAATATTGGAACTTCAGCTTTTAATGCAGCGACAAAATTACTGTCACCAAGTCCTGACTTCTTAGGAGCCGCGGTGGCTATTACTGGAATTTTCGGGCAAAGAAGAGATGTTAACGGAATAAGGCATGAACAAATAATGAGGTCATTGGGCATTATTAATAAAAAACTTGATGTAGTTTTGGAAAATCAAATAAAAATTTTAAAAGGGCAGGAAGAAATTCTTAAGAGTTTAGAATTAATTAGTCGTCAGATTCATGAATCGACTAATATTTTATACGATAAAGTAGAATTAGTCAGACTAGATGTAAAAGATAATAAAGCTGGAATCAAAGAGGGGCTTAGAACACCTCTGGTCGCTTGTAATGCTTTTATTTCAAATCTTAATAATGTATTGAACGAACCTTTGAGTGTCAGCCCTATAATGGCAAGGCATCAGCAATTTAAAACTCGTAGAACACAATTTGACAAATGTAGAGCTATTTCTGAGATACTTAGTAAATATAAACAGGATAGTTTATTTTCTGTTTTGCTAAGTAAAACATATGAAAATCTTGATGAAGATGATGTAAAAAATAAATATGTTAAAGAGTTATATCAGCCACTTGTAAAGTATTTTCAGGAGCTCGCAGATAGTGAGGAGATGTTCGAAAGATTCTTTACTTTAGGATTAGTTTCAATTGATGATCCCATAACACTGTCTAGATATTCTAAGCTTATAACAGAAAATAACCATTATCAGAGAGTTCTTTCAGGTAAAGAGTGGCAGGGCTATGATAGACGATTGGAGTTGGGAAAACTATTAAATAACCCTTTGTCTCAAAAAGCTGTGGTTGAAGTTTCAAAAATTACTAACCAAATATTCACTTACTTTGATCTTACTTATAATGGTGACTTTCCTAAGAATTTAGAGGAGCTTTTAAGTATCTCAGGAAGTGGTAAAAACTCTTTGGGGTATGAATCGTTACAGCATATAAATGTTTTGTTACAAACTGTTAGCGTACAAATGAATCTTCTGACAGGTCAAATATTATTACCTCTCATGTATAAACATCTTAATGCAGGAACGAAGCTCGATACTATACAGAAAATTTTAGACAAATCTGAAGTAATTAAGGACAATTTTTTAGCTTATTTTGTAACTAATAAGATGTATGAAAAATCAGGGATTTCATATTATTCAGAGCTAAGAGGATCTTCACCTTTTGAAAGAGCTATTGAAATAAGGAAAGATTTTCTTGTAGAGGAAAGCTTGAATATTTCTGAGAGTAATCATCTAAAAGTTATCTGTGGAGATAGTTGTGTTTTAAAGGTCGGAGACGATACTAGTAGTTTTAATATTGAGCTAAAAAGTTTAAAAGATCGAAATAATTTAACTAAACTACAGCAACATCCGAGTTCTAAAGAGATTTTAGGTTGGTTACAAATTACCAAGGAAAACATGTTCGGTTATACTTATGAAAAGTCAATTGAGGCTGAAGAGGGGATGCCCGCTTCAAGTATGTATCGATATATGATTTATAATTCTGCTCGGTCATTACCTCGAGTTAATTCAAGAGCTTTTGAACGAAATTATATTCATTCTTTATCAAACTTTTAGTACTGAATTTTAAAATATTTGTGCTTTATGTATGATGAGAATCTCCAGAGAGAAGATTGGTCAGTAAGAGAACAATAGAGTATCTCCTCGATGGGCGGTATTTTATCTAATCCTCTATTTTTGTTATTTCTTTCTTTATCGTTTATTAGATGTCAACAGTGGGGGATGTGTTTAAATCTTCTTGATTCTCTTTAATCGTGGCTGTATAGAATTATTCAGTGAAAAGCAAAAAGAAAAATCTTAAACTACAATATCAACAACTGCATGCCGAGGCCATTAAGAATGGTGAAGACTACTATCGTGATCCGGTGACTGGTGGGATTGTCTCTACAGAAGTCCGTCTTAAGCGAATGAGAAAGTGTTGTAAGGATGGTTGCCGACATTGTCCATGGGGCTTTAAAAAAAGAAGTTAATAATCCATTATCTTTTGAAACTATCTCGATTTTGCAATTCGTTTTGTCGAATTAGGGTATTGAAAAATGTGAAGTGACGGAGACAATGGTTGGAATTCTATTTATTGTTTTAAGGTCACCTGTATATGTCGTCTGATTTTGTAAAAAACAAATCATTGTCTATTTTACTTTGCTTATTATTTTTTAGTTCAATGCTTGGTGCTACGGTTTTGATTTTTAGACCAGCAGATTTAACTGTCCACAAAAAATTGAAAGAGATCAATCAACAAGCCTACTCAAGTGCTAAGCTTCGAAACTTGGCAAGATTCTTTAATGATGAAGACGTTTGTAGAAATACTTTAAATACAATTGGACCACTTTCTGCTACGCATGTAATAAAAGAAATTAGAGGTGTTAAAAATGAAATAATTCCTGTTGAAGAATTAGGAGAGATCGTGTTGACTAACATTAACCTTTCTCCTTCAAATAAGACGACTCATTTATACGGTCATGCTGCCTTGAGAATTTCTCTAAAGAACTCCATCCAGCGAGTATATCAAGTTTATATCGAAACAACTTATTTAAGAAAAGTTGTAAAATGTTTCACTGAGGAGTAGACGAAATCTGGTGTAAGGTGATTGTCGAGATATAGACATGGTTTTCATCTCCATTTTCAATTTCTTCTTGTTTAGGGCTGTATAATATTTCCTTTACTTTGTTCCAGTGTAACTTTGTAAGCTCTTCAAGATCGTTTTTTTGTGATGTTGTTAGGTTTGCAATAGTCATTTTTACAATATTTTGATTAGAGTCAAAGAAACAATTATCAATATTCTTATGTTCATTTATATAATCAAATACATAGTGATGGATTGAGTTCTGTTCATCGTTACTAGGATGACGTTGTACCGATTTTTTTGTTATATATTTATTACCTTCAATATCAAGCAGTGAAAATTGTAGTGCTTTTGTAAGCAGGAAGTTTATCTCTTCTCTGCTGACTCTCAGGGCCTTCATCATAAGTTCATCATTGTGCACTTCTAGGTCCTTATATGCTTTAGTGCATACAAGGGGCGGGAGTAGTAGGCTTTGTGGATATTGCTCTGTAAAGTTTTGAATATCTATCTCTGATGAGGACAATTCCTTAAATTCTTCAGGGATCTTTTTACCATCTAAGATATCTAAGACAAAATTAGATAGTAGAAAAAGTAGATTTTGGACTATGTCCAAAACATGCTCAAGTAGTACAACCGTTCGCCCCGATCTTAAGTTTAAAAGTTGTGCCGCTGATAGGTTTAAGCTTCCTTGAATAAATTCATTTGAAAAGTTTTTAGTGAGTTCATTAAAAAGAAAAGTTCCGTTGGAAATGTCTCCCTTAACTTTTAGATATTTATTGTTCAATGTGGAAGTATCTACTTTTAGGAGGCTAATTAGCTTATAGAAATCCTCCCATGAGATTTTTGTTTTTCCTGACTCCCAGCGGTAGGCTTGATTAAAGGTATAGCCGAAGTATTCGTTTATCTGGCCTTGAGTTACATCGGCCCTTAAAGTTTTTAAAATTAGTTTTGCGATTTCTGATGTTGTCATGCTGGTTACATACCATAGTGGACTAAATAAATAAATTAATAGAGTGAAAATAGTTTTTGTGTTGCATTATCTTAAAGAGAGTCACGATGTTAGAGAAATAATCATTTATGACATGTGCACCTTATGATAGAGTATTTGCATATTAGAATTATTATTAATGAGTGCGTCATAAACGACGTAATAGGTTTGGGTAAGTTATGAGTTTATACACAGATTATTTAAAAGAAATTGAAGAAAGAAAAAAACAAGATCTAAGACCAAAGCCAATTGATGGGGCTGAATTAACAAAAGAGATTATTGCTCAAATTAAAGATGCAAATCACGAGCACAGAAAAGATTCTCTAAACTTTTTTATCTATAACATTATTCCAGGTACAACTAGTGCGGCTGAAGAGAAAGCTGAGTTCTTGAAAGAAATTATTCTTGGAAAAGCAGCTGTTGCTGAAATTTCAACTGAGTTTGCATTTGAATTACTTTCTCATATGAAAGGTGGACGTTCTATTGGTGTACTTCTCGATCTTGCTCTTGGTGAAAATGCAGAGATTGCTAAGGCGGCAGGTGATGTTTTAAAAACTCAGGTCTTCTTATATGACGCTGATACAGCAAGATTAAAAAAGGCATTTGATGCTGGAAACGCAGTCGCTAAAGATGTAATCGAAAGCTACGCGAAAGCAGAATTTTTTACAAATCTTCCAGCTGTTGAAGAAGAGATTAAAGTTGTAACTTTTGTTGCTGGTGAAGGTGATATTTCGACTGACTTACTTTCTCCAGGTAATCAAGCTCACTCTCGTTCAGATAGAGAGCTCCATGGAAAATGTATGATTTCTGAAGAAGCACAAAAGGAGATCGTTGCTCTTCAAAAACAACACCCAGACAAGAGAGTGATGCTTGTTGCTGAAAAAGGTACAATGGGTGTGGGTTCTTCGAGAATGTCTGGTGTTAACAACGTTGCACTTTGGACAGGAAAGCAAGCAAGTCCATACGTTCCGTTTATTAATATTGCACCAATCGTTGGTGGGACAAATGGAATTTCGCCTATCTTCTTAACTACAGTTGACGTTACTGGTGGGATTGGAATCGATCTTAAAAACTGGAAGAAGAAAGTTGATGCTGATGGCAAGCCAGTTCTAAATGAAGCAGGTGAGCCGGTTCTTGAGCAGGTTTATTCTGTAGAGACAGGTACAGTTTTCACAATTAATACAAAAACTAAGAAGCTTTATAATGGGGATAAAGAATTAATCGATATTTCTAAAGCTCTTACTCCACAAAAGCTTGAGTCAATTAAAGCTGGTGGATCATATGCAGTAGTATTTGGTAAAAAGCTTCAAACATTTGCAGCAATGGCTCTTGGACAAGAGCTGAAATCTGCATTTGCTCCTTCAAAAGAAATTTCTCATGAAGGTCAAGGTCTTACTGCTGTTGAAAAAATCTTCAACAGAAATGCGGTAGGAGTTAAAGAAGGTAAAGTTCTTCATGCTGGAAGTGACGTTAGAGTAAAAGTTAATATCGTAGGTTCTCAAGATACAACGGGTCTTATGACTTGCCAGGAACTTGAGTCAATGGCCGCTACAACAATTGCTTCTAATATCGATGGTGCATACCAATCAGGATGTCACACAGCTTCTGTATGGGATGCAAAAGCTCAAGCGAATATTCCTAAGCTTATGTCTTTTATGCACAAGTTTGGTTTGATTACAGGAAGATCTCCTGAGAAGAAATACCCTGCGATGACTGACGTTATTCACAAGGTATTAAATGACATTACAATTGATGACTGGGCCATCATTATCGGTGGAGACTCTCACACAAGAATGTCAAAAGGTGTAGCCTTTGGTGCTGACTCTGGGACAGTAGCTCTTGCTCTTGCAACAGGTGAAGCTGAAATGCCAATTCCTGAATCTGTAAAAGTTACTTTCAAAGGAACTCTTAAAGATCATATGGACTTTAGAGATGTTGTACACGCGACTCAAGCTCAAATGCTTAAGAAATTTGGTGATAACGTATTCCAAGGACGTATTATTGAAGTACATATTGGAACTCTTCTTTCTGACCAGGCATTCGTATTTACTGACTGGACAGCAGAAATGAAAGCAAAAGCTTCAATCTGTATCTCAAATGAAGAAACTCTAATTAAGTCTCTTGAGATTGCTAGAGATAGAATTCAAATCATGATTGATAAGGGTATGGATAACGAAGCTAAAGTTCTTCAAGGGCTTGTTGATAAGGCAAATGCTAGAATCAATGAAATCAACACTGGTTCTAGACCTCCACTTAAGCCAGATGCAAATGCGAAGTACTTTGCAGAGTTTACGGTAGATCTTGATCAAATCGTTGAGCCAATGATTGCTGACCCAGATGTTAACAACGAAGATGTATCGAAGAGATATACTCACGATACGATCAGACCAATTTCTTACTACGGTGGAGAGAAGAAAGTTGACCTTGGATTCATTGGATCATGTATGGTTCACAAAGGTGATATGAAAGTTCTTTCTCAGATGTTGAAGAATATCGAAAAAGACCAAGGTAAGGTTGAGTTCAAAGCACCACTTGTTGTTGCTCCTCCAACTTACAATATCATTGATGAGTTAAAGAAAGAAGGTGATTGGGAAATCCTACAAAAGTATGCAGGATTTGAATTTGACGATGCAAACCCAAAGTCTGACGCGAGAAAGAAATACGACAATATGATGTATCTTGAAAGACCAGGTTGTAACCTTTGTATGGGGAACCAAGAAAAAGCTGAAAAAGGTGACACGGTAATGGCCACTTCAACTCGTCTTTTCCAAGGAAGAGTTGTTGAGGATACTGATGAGAAAAAAGGGGAGTCACTTCTTGCTTCTACTCCAGTTGTTATTCTTTCGACAATCTTAGGAAGAACACCAAATATGGATGAGTATTTAAAAGCAGTAGATGGAATTGTTCTTACTTCTTATGCGCCACCATTAAAGTAACGTAAAAAAAATTGAATATCATAAAGCCGGCCCTTGTGCCGGTTTTTTAGTTCCAGGGCTAGACTAGAGCGCGCCCAGAGTGTTAAATTATAGACTATGACTGAAAACAAAAACGAAAAAAACATGCGTCCAAAACAGGACATTCCATCAATCCTTGATCGCGTATCTCGCCCAAAGAAGGCCGTGATTACTGCGGGTATGCCTTATGCAAACGGACCTGTTCACTTAGGTCACCTTGCGGGAGCTCACGTTCCTGCGGATATTTATGCGAGATGGGTAAAACTTCTTATTGGGCAAGAAAATGTTCTTTTTGTCTGTGGGACAGATGACCATGGCTCAACAAGTGAAGTTGCCGCTAAGAAATTGGGGAAGACGACTCAGGAATTCATCGAAGAAGTTCATGCAAAGCAATCTCAAACAATGCAGAGATATTCAATTGGACTTGATACTTACACAGGAACATCTCGTGAAGAGAATTTTGAGGCCCACAAGGAGCTGTGCCAGGATTTCCTACGTAAGATGCATGCAAATGATATGCTTGAGAGAAAAACAAGTAAGCAGTGGTTTGATCCATCTCTAAGTATGTTCCTACCTGATCGTTATGTTCAAGGTCAGTGTCCAAATCAGAATTGTACCAATATGGCAGCTTACAGTGATGACTGTGATGTGTGTGGAATGCAGTATGATCCAAGTGAACTTATTAATCCAAAGAGTACGCTAAGTGATGCAACACCTGTGTTAAAAGATACTGATCATTGGTATTTAAATATGTGGAAGGTAACTGATCAATTGATTGAATGGTTATCGACAAAAGAGAAAACATGGAGAAAATCTATCCTTCAAGAAGTTTTTGGGACAGTTTATCCTTCTGTTGTTTTCTCAAATAAGTCTGAGCCGCTTTATAAAGAAATTAAAGATAGTCTTCCGGCCCATAAGAGTCGTTATGCTCCAGGAAAGCAAGTTCTCGTACAATTAAATTCTCTTAAAGATCTTGAAGTGACGATGAAGCTTCTAACTGAAAAGGGTATTGAGTGCACTTTAAATAACGGTTGGGCAAAACGCTCGATCACAAGAGATGTATCTTGGGGAATTCCTGTTCCAACAGATATTGAGCCGGGAATGGAAGGTAAAACTCTTTACGTATGGCCAGAATCTTTAATTGCTCCAATTTCTTTTTCTAAAGTCGCTCTTAAAAAGAAAGGTTTATCAGAAGATAAGTACAAAGACTTTTGGTGCGACCCAGAAGCAAAGGTTTTTCAATTTCTTGGAACAGATAACGTATTTTTCTATGTTCTTATGCAAGGAAGTATGTGGTTTGGAGTTCAGGCCGACCCAATGAGACAGCCAATAGCTGGAGAGTTACAACAGACAGATATCTTCAGTAACTTTCACCTGCAGATAAATGGTGAAAAGATGAGTAAGTCCAAAGGGAACTTCTACACAGGAGATCAGCTAGTTGATGAGATGGGATACACTCCAGATCAACTTAGATACTTCTTATCGACACTCAGTTTATCAGAAAAAGCTTCTAACTTTGACTTTGAGGTCTTTAAAAATAAGAACCAGTTCTTAGCTGGTCCACTAAATGCCTCGTTTGAAAAACCAATTTCTGCATGTCATTCGAAATTTGGCTCAATTGTAAAAAAAGGAAAGCTAATTGGTAAAACAGAAGCTGAAACTTTAAAAGTTGTTCAGTCTTATGTACGCTTTATGGAAAGAGCTGAATATCCAAAGGCCCTAGGAGCAGTTGAAAACTATGCTCGTATTGTAAATGGATTATTCAATCAGTATAAGCCACATGATGATAGGTTCCCTGAAGAAGAGAGAGTGGATGCTCTTTATTCAAGTTTTTATATCTTAAAGAATCTTGTCGTAATGCTTTCTCCATTTGTTCCAGAGACAATGGAGAAGCTAAGAAAATCTCTAAACCTTCCTGAGTCGATTTACTCAATCGATTCATTAAAGGATGAATTTCCTGCAGACCATAAAATTGGTGAGCAGGTTGAATTTTTTCCTGGAGCAAGTTCAGAAGAATAATAAAAAAGGAGCTTCGAGCTCCTTTTTTATTTTATATAGACGTAAAATAGTTTTTGAAAATATAATCAATTGAGTGGTTTTCTTAAAATTATTTTCTTAATTATTTACTACCATACTCCGCTAAAAATTCTGTCGTGATTTTATGAGTTTAGCTCTGTTACTAACATTACTTTGTGGTCCTTATTTCTCTGATATTTTTTAGTCTAGGTATTCGGTAAGTGTTTTTAATTGTGTGTAACTTTTGTCTATTGTTTATATTCGATAATTTACAAAGTTTTAACATGTTTATTCTTAAGCTGGTGTTAGTCTCGACGATGAGAATAGTAATTAATTAACGCAATAAGAAGGGTGATGTATGAAGAAATTTAGCTTTAAGTTTAAGATACTATCTCTATGTTTGTTTCTGTGCTCTGTCAGTATTGTAATTAGCGTGATTTCATATAGGGGTTTGAACCTTATCCATGAAAAAAGTGATGTTGTGACTGAAAATGTCTTACCGCGAATGGAAATTGTCAATTCTATGGCATTGAATTACAGAAGAATTAGGATTGAATTAAGAACCCTTGGGCTTAAAGGATTAACACTTGATCAAAAAGCTGCTGCGATAAACGAGTCAATCAAGGCCATTGCTAAATACAAAGAGCAATCATCTAAGCTTGATCAAGTTGAAATGAGTGTCGAGGAGAGGAAGCAAGTTTCTGCTTTAGCAAAGAAATGGAATAATTTTGAGAATATTGGTAAAGAAGCCATCGCTCTTGCACAAAAAAACGACGAGACTTCTATTACGAGATTGATGAATATATTCTTAAAAGATTGTCCCGAGGCTGCTTCTGCCTACCGAGAGGTCATGGATAAGCTTCTAAATTACTACTCTAATAAATTGCAAGAAACTAAAAAGAAATCAACAGATATGATTAATAATATTGAGTTGCTGATTCTCTTAGTTTCCATGATTGGAATTATTCTTGGTTTTTTTATAGCAGTTTATTTCTCTAATCGTATGGCAAAATCTATTGAGGAGATATCTAAGTCTTTAAGAGAAAGTTCTTTGAAGTTTAATGATGGAGCCAAACTTATTGCGAAGTCTGCAGATGATCTCTCTAGTTCTTCTGTCTCACAGTTAAGCTCTCTACAGCAAACATCTGTGGCAATTGAAGAAATTAGTGCAATGGTTCAGCTCACTTCTACTAACAGTGAAAGCTCAATGAGCATTGCTAGTAGTTCACTTGCCAATGTTGAAAATGGGAAGAAAATTGTCGGAAAAATGATTGAGTCAATGGATATGATTAACAAGCATAACGATGAAATTATTGAAAAGATAACAAGTAATAATAAACAAATGTCAGATATCGTCGATTTAATTGAGGAAATAAATGAGAAGACAAAAGTTATTAACGATATCGTTTTTCAAACTAAGCTTCTATCATTCAACGCTTCTGTTGAAGCAGCAAGAGCCGGTGAGGCCGGAAAAGGTTTTGCCGTCGTAGCTGAAGAGGTCGGAAAGCTTGCCCAGATAAGTGGAACTGCTGCAACCGAGATTGAGACTATGCTTGATAATAGTACAAAAAAAGTTGAAATGATCGCCAAATCCACAGAGGAAGAAATGCTGAGTTTGATTGGAAGGGCTAAGGAGACTGTTGATATGGGGAGTTCTACTTCTCTTGAATGTCAGAGGATACTTGAGGACATCTTTTCATCTATTAGCCGAGTTACAGAATCAGCAACGGAAATATCAACAGCTACTCAGGAGCAGGCGAAAGGATTATTTGAGGTTAAAGATGCTGTGAAGACCCTTGATGAATCCACTGAAAGAAATACAAACGTTGCAAAATCGTCTTTAACTCTATCAAAGAATCTTGAGAGTCAATCACAAGAGCTTAATCACCTTATACTTGAGCTTAGTGAACTTATGTATGGTGATAAAGCCGCATAAGCTTAATCTTAAAAGGCAGTGTCTTTTTTGATACTGTCTTATTTTTTTAAACCACAGTATTTATTGATATATATTTTTCTTCCAATAGAGTGTAAAATTTTTAGCCTATTTTTCATTCACTTTACACCTTACTATACTGGGGTATAGTATATGAGAGGGGGTGTTATGGCGCATTTGCAGCAAGATATGAAGAAAATTATAACAAGAATAAGAAAGATAAAGGGACAACTTGAAGCTGTCGAAAGAGCGATTGAAGAGGGGAAGGATTGCTATTCTGTGCTACAAACACTTTCAGCATGTCGCGGTGGAATGAATGGTCTTATGGGCTCTTTAATGGAAGACCATATTAAAGAACATATTATGACGAATCCGCAAAACCCTAAAACATCCCAAGATAAGTCAGCTTTAGAATTAATCACTTTAATGAAAACGTATTGGAAGTAAAGTATGTCAGTTGAAAAATACACTCACTCTCATGACTATGTAATGAGAGATAGTAAAATTGGAAGTAATGAAAAGAAAACTGCTCTTGTCGTGATATTAACTTTTGTGACAATGATTGCAGAGATAACTTATGGTCATATCACAGGATCTATGGCGCTTTTAGCAGATGGCTGGCATATGGCAAGTCATGTTGGAGCACTGGGAATATCGTTGGTTGCATACCGTTTAGCACGCTCAGAAAAGCTCAATCAAAGATTTTCTTTTGGAGCAGGGAAATTTATTCCACTTGGAGGATATACAAGTGCTTTAATGCTTGGTCTTGTTGCCATTTTTATGGGCTATGAGTCTCTACATCGTGTTTTAAATCCTGTGGATATCAATTTTTCAACGGCCATTGGTGTTTCTGTCTTGGGCCTGATTGTTAATCTTGTTAGTGCAATTTTACTGTGGGATTCTCACGATCATCACCATGGTCACGATCACCATCATCATCACGATGACTGCGCTCACGGTCACGGCTATGATCATGATGACGAGCATGTCCATGATCATAACCATAAAAGTGCACTTATTCATGTTATTGCTGATGCATTTACCTCTGTACTTGCAATTGTTGCATTGATCACTGGGAAATATCTGGGGTGGAACTGGGCCGATCCGGCGATGGGAATTGTTGGCTCTGTTGTAATTTTAAAATGGGCCTATGGGCTTTGTCGTGCAACTTTATGGGAGTTATTAGATGGAAACTCTAAACTGATTAAAAAAGAAGATGTTCTAAATCTCTTTGAGGATGATGTTCATGTGGAAGTGACAGATCTTCATATTTGGAGAATTGCGCCAAATGCACATGCTTGTGAGCTTATGGTTTATAGTAAAGTTGCTCAAGGAAGTGAGTTTTATAGAAGTAAGATTTTGGCAAAGTTTGATATCGAGCATCTCATTATCGAAGAAAGAACCTAGGTTCTTAGTGGGATTTTGTTTATTTTGTTAGATTTCTAACAAATGATTTCATTCTTTTGACGAATACATCTGTTGAAAGTAAAAAGGGGTTCACACGAAATTGAGGGCTCCATGAAATTACTTAAGCTTACATTCTTATCTCTTTTATTTTCTGCCAACTCGAAGTCAATTGCCATGGATAAAATGATTTACGGTGAAGACGGAAGATTTGAAGTTGATAGCTTCTATGTTTATCCATATAGAGAAATGGCAAAAGCGGTAGCCGGAAGGGTAAAGAAAAATATCATTTGGAAGCGTGGTGAAAAGTATAATTTCGAATATCTTAACTTAAAAATGCAAGGCTTAAGTCCTCTTATGCCTTTTACAACTCAAGCAACTTTAACTGACTGTACTGGTTTTCTTGTCGCTGATGATATCATGGTCACTGCTGGACATTGTGTTGTTGATCAGGCGGACTGTGAAGACAGTCTTTGGATTTTTGATTTTGACCATAAAGTTGCTTCCAAAAAATCATTTAGCGAAAAGAATACAGTAGGCTGTAAAGAGATCATTAATAAGCAAGAAGTTAATAATGAGGAAGTCTACATTGATTATGCTATTCTTCGTTTAACCAGAAAAATGACAGATAGAAAGCCTTTAAAGTTTAGAGAGCAGGGGACAGTTGAGAAGCTTTCTTCTCTTGTCATGATTGGTCATCCGCTAGGTCTTCCAATGAAAGTAACAAAAGGGGCCAATGTATGGCACACGGATGAAGAATGGGTTTTCACTGCTAATCTCGATGCTTTCGGTGGGAATTCTGGTTCTCCAGTTATTAATGAAAGCACTGGCCTCGTGGAAGGAATTCTCGTACGTGGAGGAGAAGATTTTACAGATACAGAAGATGGTTTAGCTACCGCCAATATTTGCGCAGTAAATAATACAGAAGAGATTTGTACGATTGGTGAAGAAGTTACAAGAATCACTAAGCTTGGTTTACCTGAATTACTAAACAAAGCAAGAAATCAATAGAGATAAGAGCAACGAAAATAGAATAATAATAATATATTTCGTTGCTTGCAAACGAAGTCTTGAACTTCCTAGGGTCCAGACTAAGAATAGTTTTGATATATAGGATGATAGTATTGATATCGCGAGCAAGTTATTTAAAGCAAAGATATCAATACTTTTGAGTTCAAACATTTGAATATTCGCAATGATAGAACCGTGAACTTCAAATAGAGAAACGATTGAAGTTACCAGGTAGATACCATTCTCCCCAAAGATGCTTTCGCTCACTTTAGAAAGAGAAATTATTAGCACTATAAAGACGGCAAGCTGAATAGTTTGAAGAATACTAAAGTCTGATGTCTGTTCTTGTTCTTCTCGGTTTCCTCGCTTCTTATACTGAAGATAGATAATAACTAATGTAGCAATAATTGGTCCAGAAAAGAGAATTAGTGTCCTAAAGCTAAAATTACTAGTACCTGTAATAACTAAAGTTACGGCCTCAAGTAACATTGCAATTGATGACGTTAAAACTCCAAGCAGTTCTGGTGTTGAATTATACTTGTGACGATGGCGGCTCTTTCTTGAAAGCGATGCTGTCGTAAGTGTGCTTGAAATAATTCCGCCAATAAATCCTGTGACAATAGTCCCATTCTTAGCACCTAGAAACCCTGCTAGTGCCATCCCGATAACTTGAAAAACAGTTAGCGCAAGAATCATTGAAATAATTTTTTTAGGGCTAAGGAGATTCCAAGGGTCAATTGGTGCTTCTTGAACAAATGAGATTAGACCAACAAGTACAACTAACGCAAGAATAGGCTTATGCCATTTACTGACAAGGCTCTGTAGTTTTGATTGAGATGTATTGTTGCTGTGACTAGATGATAGCATGAGAGAAATTATATATTGGTAGTGATATAAAAACAATTTAAACTGCTCCAGCGAAATGGGGATAATTTATTTATTATAGAAGTCATTTTTTGAATTGAATAAAAAAATACCCCTTAAATTTAAGGGACTTATATATTATGAATCTTGGC